>JAILNZ010000155.1 GCA_024691135.1 Clostridiales bacterium | reverse complement strand
GCTGTCCGTCGCCCTTCTTAGCTCCAAGTCTCTTGGATTCAGAGTCACGGCCGTTCTTGGTCGAACCCATTCCCTTCTTATGAGCAAAGAGCTGTAAATTCATCTTAATCATAGTGATTACACCTCCGATGTTCTAATTTCTTGATTCAATCAGTTCGATATACTGAGCATCATCATCATTAACTGACAACTTGAGAGATTTGAAACCGACCACGATCGTTTCCATGATCGTTCTGACCTTCTCTTTGTCTCCTTCATCAAGTTCAGGAATCCTGATCTGAACATTCACTTCATCAGTAGTAAAGTCCTGATCGATCACTGCCGCATCCTTTATCGAACAAAGTTCTTCGAGAGCATTGACTGCCGTATAGAACAGTGTGGATGCTGCTGCGCAGATGATATCCGATCCCTGATCCGCATATCCGGAATGACCTGATATGTAGAGAGCTTTAATATCCTCTCCTGATCTGTCTATGATGACTGTTATCATATATCAAAGTTCGAGCCGTGACTTATCAAGCGTTGATAGCTGTGATACGTACACGTGTGTATGGCTGTCTGTGCCCTGCCTTACGACGGTAACCCTTCTTAGCCTTGTACTTGAAAACAACTACCTTGGATCCTCTGCCCTGCTTAACGATCTCACCTGTAACTGTTGCCTTGCATGCGGAACCTGCTGTGATACCTGCATCGTCTGCAACTGCGAGTACGTTGTCAAAAGTAATGGAATCGCCGGCTTCGCCTTCGAGCTTCTCGATGAATACCTCATCACCTTCAGCTACTTTGTACTGCTTACCGCCTGTCAAAATTACTGCGTACATTTAGTGTCCTCCTGTTCTTCCAGTCTCGCTGCTATACTCAAGGCACCGGCCAAAAAAGGCGCGGATTTAAGAGCCCGGCGCATGCGGTCACCGAAATATACTATCATCAAAGGTATCGGGTGTCAAACAAAATCTTTGAAATCAGTCGACTTTCTTTACTGAAGCGCCGTATTCGATCATTGTATCGACCTTGCGCTTTCTCGCAACACCGAGATAAGCTCCCGACATTCTCTCATAGAGCATGTCTGAAGCAGCCTTGGCGATCTTATCCATAGGCTGTGAACCTATAGTGAGCTTAGGGTTATAGATCCTTGCGATCTCAAGATTCTCAAATCCCACAAATGAGATATCATCAGGGATCAGCATCTTATTATCGGATATATAAAGGAGGCTTCCGACCATGAGATCATGACCTGCGGCAAAAACGGCAGTAGGCGGCTCGGGAAGTTTCATGAATGACTTCATCGCGTTATAACCGCTTATCTCATGTACGCTCTCCTTGAAAACATACTCAGGAACAAAAGGAATGCCGTTTTCCTGAAGTGCTCTCTTATAGCCTTCAACTCTGTCATCAGTCGTAGCGATACCGCTTCCGCCTGTGATAATGGCGATCTTCTTATGTCCGTTGTCTATAACATGCTTGATAACTTCGTATGTAATGGATTCATTGTCGATAACGACCGAATCACAGTAGTTCTCCTCATCCTCGATGTCTACGAAGACAAGGGGTACTTTTTCTTTTCTTATCCTTGTAAAATCTGATGACTTTACTCCTATCGGCTGCATGATGATACCGTCAACCTGATAATCCAGAAGAAAGTCGATCTTCTCCTTCGCATTATTGCTTCCGTCATCCATAAAGTGGTAATCGCAGACTATGGTGGAATAATTCTTTTCATACATAAACTGGCTTACGGAAGTTAATATGGATACACCGTAATAGTCAGACAGGTTAGGGATCAGAACACCTATCGTTCTGGTCTTCTTTGTCTTCATGCCCCTCGCGATCGGATTGACCTTATAGTTAAGTTCATCGATCGCATTAAATATCTCGGTTCTCTTGGGTTCAAGGACATTACCGCCGTTAATACACTTTGATACTGTCGAGATCGATACTCCTGCCTTTTTGGCTACGTCTTTAATAGTTACACTCATAGTTAATTATTCCCCCATCCGATATTACCATTTTATATAGTTAAAAGCAAAAGGATGAAGTAAATAATTGCATGTACTGTCGAAGTTACTTTTATGGCATTGGCATGCCTCTTTATCGGAAGAGATGAGATAAAAGGCATTGCCGCACACAAAAATCCTCCGAACGACCTTACGGCTATTCCGTTTTTACCCAGAAGGGCACTCGCGAAAAACAGCATTACCGAAGGCAGGAGCGTCAAAAGGAACATCGTATAAGTGCCGAAATACGAGCATCCGCCGAATCCTTTGATCCTGGATACACTGTCGCATCTGGAGACGATCATGATCGAGGCAAAGTCAAATAACATCGCCAAGATAAAGATGAGGACCATATACATGTTATTAACACTGTTGATGATCCCTATAGTGTTATTTGCGAGCATTACCACAAATGACAGTATCAGTGCCATCAGGATGAGTGCTACAAATTTGGACTTATGCGGACGCTTAACCTTGAAATTCTTTACAAGATAAGGAAGCCTTACCCCCGTCATGATCAGGAGCATCAGAAGAGGGAAGAATCCGAGCACCATACTTATGACGGCTTCTTTGTTCCCGAGCACCTCGAGTACGACGAGAAGAAGCGTAACCAGTACGGCAACCGACAATAGTATTATCTTAGTTACCGAATCGGTCTTGTCCTTGTTCTCGCCTTCCATCCTGTATCTTACGATCGGGATCTTAACAAGGAACATAAACAGTCCCGCTATGAAGAACGCGATGGACAATATGAAAAGTATATACCAGCCTATGATCGCCTTAACGGGCGAACTGTAATCTTCCTGATAATTTGTAGCAAGGTAATTGGCAAGTTCGATCTGGAAAGCCGGAGACCCGTAAAACAGCGAGCCTTCGACCGGATCCACTGCCGCTATCGACAGGTATCTGTTGCCCTTAGGGTTCATGAATATTTCAGAAGACATCAATCCGCCTGTCTTTGAGGTTATTCCGTAGAGGGTATCTTCACCCGATAATCTCTCATACATTATCTTGGCATCGCTCTTGCCTGATCTGTCCCCCGTGAAGATAGCCACATTATGCGTGGGGAAATCAGAGCTCATTCCCTCCATGGAAAAGTTCGTCTCGAATTCCGGCTCCACAAGAACAAATCCCAAGGTATCCTCATCCGCATCAAATAGCTTAAGGGAACTCGTCGCACCTTCACCCTGAGCCAGGATCACTATGCTCTGGCTCCTGTATCCCCTCGGAAGGCTGATCTCCTCACCGATGCTCTGTGCCTTGACAAGGTCCTTATTAAGGACAAGAGTCTGAAAACCCGCTCTGCCCATAGCCATCCTGAATGTCGTATTGGTAAAGTGACCACCCGAAAGTCCGTACATGACAAGGACCGGCGAATCGTCTTCGTAACCGGTATATGAATAGCCGTAAAGGCCGAGCTGGATCAAAAGTGCGAAGACCATGAGAATGATCCCCAAAAGAGTAACGCCTCGAAATTTCATCTTATCTTTCCTTTTTTTACGAGTTCGTCTCCGAGTTCTCTAATATCCTCCGGTCCCAGTATCAGGATAAGATCATCCTTCGAGACAAGCTCGTCAAGTCTTCCGATTATATCTTCTTTCTTCTCGAAAAATTCCGCGTCGCCGCCCCTTTTGTTGATCTCTCTGGCTATATCAAGACTTGAGATCTCGTGAGTGTTGATCTCCCTGTCACTGAATATCTCCGAAAACAAGACCTTCCTGCAAGGCAAAAGCGATGTTACGTAATCTTCAAAGAGCATCTTTGTCCTGTTGAACGTAAGAGGCTGGAATACTACCCACATATTGTTGTGAGGAATATGGGACGCGGCTTCGATCGTAGCTCTTGCGGCAGCAGGATGGTGTGCATAATCTACGACGACTGAAGCACCCCTATATGTCCCCTTTGTCGTAAATCTTCCGTCAGCGCCCTTATATTCATTCAGTGCCTTGATGCAGGATTCCGGATCTCCGCCGTTTAAAAGTGCGCAGCAAAGCGCGATAAGACTGTTATCGATATTATGTTTTCCGGGTATCTGAAGCTTGGCTCTTCCGATATAATTGCCCATAAATGTGCAGTCGAATTCAGGAAGTCCTCCCTCATAAGAGATATTTCCCGCGACCATATCAGGCTCTTTTCCGGTATAGGCGCATATCCCGCCTTCGAGGCCGCATGTATAGACCTTGAATTCTTTTCTTCCCTCTTTCTTCCACTTTTCAGAAGCGATCTTAAGGCTCTCGGAAGTATTCTTACAGTGACCTGTGACAACGACATTACCGCCGTCGGAGAGCTTATCCAGGAAAAGAGCGAAAACATCTATTACATCCTGAAGGAGAGGATAGCAGTCAACATGGTCGTGATCGATATTGGTGATCGCGGCCGTCGTTGAAGAAAAGTTCAGAAATGATCTTTTAAACTCACATGCTTCAGATACGAGAATATCCTTTTTCTTACCGAGCCTTACCGTTCCGTTAAACGAATAGAAATCGGCACCGAGATGGACCGTCGGATCTTTGCCGCTCTCAAGGAGCATCAGGGATGTCATGGCAGTCGTTGTCGTCTTTCCGTGTGTTCCCGAGATATTGATGACGGAATCATAACTCTCTGTTATCATCCCCAGAAATTCCGATCTGTCATACATCTTTATATTGTTTTCCGTAGCATATCTGACTTCCCTGTTGGTCGGAAGACATGCAGCTGTCTTTACTATGTAGTCGGGCTTAAATTCGATAAGGTTCTCTTCAACCTGAGAATCGTAAACGGTAATGCCCTTACTCTTGAGCATATTTGTCCTCTCGGACGGATTCATATCTGATCCCCCGACTTCAAAGCCGTATCCGGAAGCAAGGAGAGCAAGTCCGCTCATGGATATGCCGCCGATACCTATGAAGTAAATCTTCGAGCCGGAAGTAAGTTGATCTAAGCCTTTTGTCATATCGTCACCTTCTGTCAATTCTTAATTTATCTATTATACATTACTTTATTGGCTTTCACATAATAAAACCCCTGAAAGGATAATCTTCCAGGGGCTTTCGTATCCTAGGATAATTATGTTGCCGGAAGCGGCTCAACAGGTGCGGAAGGTGTATCGCTGCCGTTATTGTCGGAAGGAGCGGAGTACTTTTCCTTAAGTGCGGCTTCCTTCGCGTGGATACCGGTAAGATCACCGTTTGCAAGGTAGATCTCTTCAAACTCAGGTCCGTCGACCTTGCTGACTTCAAGAAGTCTCTGAGCAAGTCCTTCGACGATCGCGTACTTTTCGTGAAGGATGGCCTTGGTCTCTTCGTAGCAGGAGTCGATTATGGACTTGATCTCCTCATCGATCTCGGCTGCAGTAACGTCGGAATAAGGCTGTACCTGACCGTAGGATCCGCCGATGAATACTTCGTTGCTGTCATCACCGAATACCATGTTCTTGAACTTGTCGGAAAGACCGAATCTCTTGATCATGGCCGTAGCGATGCGGTTACAATGCTGCAGGTCGCTCGATGCACCTGTGCTTATATCGTCAAGGAAGATCTCTTCTGCGGCACGTCCGCCGAGTGAAACCTTGATATCCTCAAGGAGCATGCCCTTGGTGTGGAACTCGGTATCCTCGATAGGCTTATGGGATGTAAATCCGCCTGCCTGACCTACAGGGATGATCGTTACACGGTCGACCTTGTCAGTCGTCGAGATAGCACGGAGAACTACTGCGTGACCTGCTTCATGATATGCAGTGAGCTTCTTGGTCTTCTGGGAAGGCTTCTTGGAATTCTTCTCAGGTCCCATCATTACTCTGTATGTAGCATCAGATACTTCAAGAGGAGTGATCTCCTTCTTGTTCCTTCTGGCTGCGAGAAGAGCTGCCTCGTTAAGAAGGTTTGCGAGATCGGCACCGGTAAATCCGACAGTTGCTCTCGCTACTTCCATGAGATCGACATCTCTCATAGGCTTGCCCTTGGCATGGATCTTAAGGATAGCTTCCCTCTCATAAAGATCAGGCTCTGATACATGGACTCTTCTGTCAAAACGACCCGGACGCAGGAGTGCAGGATCAAGGACATCCGCCCTGTTCGTGGCTGCCATTACAATAACGTTCGTATTTGTGTCAAATCCGTCCATCTCGACAAGGATCTGGTTAAGTGTCTGCTCACGCTCATCGTGTCCGCCGCCGAGACCTGAACCTCTTCTTCTGCCGACGGCATCGATCTCATCGATGAAGATAACGGAAGGAGCTGCCTTCTTGGCGTCATTGAACAGGCTTCTTACACGGGAAGCACCGACACCGACGAACATCTCTACGAAGTCGGAACCCGACATATGGAAGAACGGAACTCCCGCTTCGCCTGCTACGGCCTTGGCAAGGAGTGTCTTACCTGTACCCGGAGATCCGGAAAGGATGACTCCCTTAGGGATCTTGGCACCGAGCTTTTTATATTTTTCGGGACTTCTTAAGAAATCGACCATTTCCTGAAGTTCCTCTTTTTCTTCTGCACAGCCTGCAACATCCTCGAACTTGACCTTGATCTGATTCGGGGCAGCGAGCTTGGCTCTGCTCTGGCCGAAGCTGAATACACCCTTGTCGCCCGACTGTCTCGTTATAAAGAGGAAAGCTACTACGGAACCTATGACGGCGAGGATCACGATGATATTGAGGAGAAGATCCCAGTTAAAAGGCTCTTCATATCTGTATGTATCGATCTTGCCTTCTGCCTTGGCCTGCTCAAGGAAAGAGATGAGCTCGTCGACGCTCTCTGAAGGTACATCGAGAGTCTTTGTCTGTTCCTTGCCGTCCTTTTTGTACTCGATTATCGCACTATGACCCCTGACCGTTACGTCAGAAACATCATACTGTTCCGATTCGATGTAGTGATATACGTACTCAACCTTGTCCTTGCCGGTATTTCTTCCGAAAATACTTACAGACAATACACAGATACCGACTATCAGGATCAGATAGAATATCAGACCCGACAGATGCGGCAGCTTGTTGTTTGATCCGTTGTCGTTGCTCATTAATTACCTCCGTTCATGGACACAACGCAGATATCCTTAAGATTTCTGAATTCGCCGTCGTAATCCAGCCCATATCCGACAATAAATTTGTCGGGGATCGTGATCCCCTTATAGTCAGCCTCGATCTCGTTTACGCGTCTTTCCGGCTTGTCGAAAGCCGTACAGATCTTAAGGCTCTTGGGTTTTCTCTTGAGGAGCAGCTCCTTAAGGCACTTAAGCGTGTAACCCGTATCGATAATATCCTCTACTATGAGAACATTCTTGCCCTCTATCGGGAAAGAACAGTCCTTTTTGATCGTCAGGACACCCGTTGAAGTCTGGCCCTGATAACTCGACACTTGCATGAAGTCGACCTTGACCGGCATCGTAAGATGTCTTACCAGGTCTGCAGCAAAAACAAAACTTCCGGTAAGGATACCGATGACCAGTAATTCCTCATCACCGTAATCCCTGTTGATCAGAGATGCAGTATGCTCAACCATTGCCTTGATCTCGTTTTCGGAGATCATTACCTCCGATACGTCAACACCGTTCATCTTTTACCTCCGACAAATGCAATGCCAAAAACCTGCCTGTCTTGTTCCCTTCCGACTGATCTTCAAGAAATCTTCTTGCTGATATCTCATCGGTAAAGCCGGCGGAATGCCCGATACCGGGTATCCAGAGGACTTCATTTCCGAGACGGACACCCAGAACATCCTTCCTTAGAGAAGCCGGGATCTTGTAAGTTCCGAGGAGCTTACAAACCTTGATCTCAAGGTCTGTTCCCGCACGTCTGAATGTGAGGTCTCCGTCAAGAGGACCTATCATGATTCCATCTGCCGGAACACCATATCCGAGGGGATAAAACCACGAATTAGTATTATACCTTATTGCTTCAATATTCTCAACGATTTCTGTTTTTATTTTAATATGGGATTTGGGTAAAACTGCTGTATTTTGAGCTTCGGTAATCCCGATATCACAGGCGCCTTCGTCATAGACAAAACACCCGGCGGAGAAGACTGCTCTGGAAAAGCCCTCACGGATCTTATCCTCATCCGTAAATCCGAGCTTTGTCCCCGCGATGAAGGCCTTCCTCCTGAACGGCAGGTCCAAAGTCCTCCCCGACGCACCCTTGTCCGTAGCCATCCCGTAAACACTCATCACGTGCTTTTTCTCAAAATCGGTAAGATCACCGAACGTCATCTTCCACAGCATCCTTATGAGCCTTCCCGCGATCGCCTTATGGCAATCCTCAAAAGCCCTTGTATCAAGGATCAGATGCTCCGTATCAAGATGATCGCGGATCTTTTCCGAAGTAAGGACGTTTATGAGATCCATATCGTCGGAAAGAAGTTCATACGTCTCGAAAAGAGCATTTCCCGGCTCCTTGATCGACACTTCCGCTATCTGAGGGATGATCTTGTTCCTCCAGATATTTCTGGTACAGATCTCTTCCCTGTTGGTCTTATCTTCACAGAAATCCTGACCGCTTTCTTCCAGGAACTTCAATATCTCCTGTTTGGATACGCAAAGGAGCGGCCTTATTGCTCGTTCACTCTTTGCTTTCGGGGAGATGAGTCCTTCAAGTCCCGTTCCCCTGAAGATGTTCATGAGCATCGTCTCTGCCAGATCATCCTTATGATGGGCCAGAACGATAACAGACTTCTTATCTTTGTCTTCTCCGAAAAGTTCTGTTGCATATTCCTCGAATGCCCCATATCTCAGGATCCTGCCGGTCTCCTCCTCGGATCTCGACATCTTTTCTGATTCCTTCCTGACATCAAAACGGAAGATCTTAAGAGGGATACCCATATCTTCGCATAAGGACTTGACGAAGTCCTCGTCAGCAGATGCCTCAGGTCTTAAGCCGTGATTTACGTGTACGGCGTGGATTTCGGAGTCTGTAAGCTCGGGAAGGAGTTTTAGAAGCGCAACGGAATCAGGGCCGCCCGAGCAACCGACTATCAAAGTCCTTCCGTCGAAGAGCCTGTTTTCGAGAGAAAAAGAAAGGACCTTATCAATAAACTCCATGTATCAGAACAAGTCCTCCGGGAAATCGATCGACGTGTTGGCGTCATTGAACATCTCGTCGTTGGACGGATTATCAAGTACTTCGGGCTCACCGAGGAAATCATCAACCGGTTCGGAAGAAGGGACCTGTTCGGTCTTCTCTTCCTCAGGATATGTATAGGAAGCGGAAAGCGTCTGGCTGTCCTTCTTGGGAGGCGTGAATCCGACGGGTTCCTTCGGTTCCTTATCGCTCGGGTAGTTCGTAAAGAGCGTCTTGGAGGCATGCCACTTGAGGAATACCTGACCCGTGCCGCCGTGACGGTTCTTAGCGATGATGATCCTCGCATTCTGCTCATCGGGAGCTTCGGTATCCCTGTCATCCCTGTAATTATCCCTGTCGATAAAGAATACGCTGTCGGCATCCTGCTCGATAGCACCCGAATCACGGAGGTCGGACAGCTGCGGTGTATGATCCTCACGGTTTTCGGTACCACGGTTCAACTGCGAGAGCGCAAGGATGGGGACATCCATCTCCTTGGCAAGGATCTTGAGGCTTCTCGAGATCTCTGTTACTTCAGCCTGTCTGCTCTTATTAGGGCTCTTATCGGAAGTCTCCATGAGCTGGAGATAGTCGACTATGATAAGACCCAGTCTGTTCTGAGCCTTGAGCTTTTTACAGGCAGAGATCATGGAAGACGGGTTGACTGCGGACGAATCGTCGATATAGATAGGAAGATCGGTCAGAGATCTGCAGCTCTTATAGATCTCAAGCTGTCTCGACTGATCGATACTTGCGTATTGAAGCTCCCTGGCCGTTGTATCTGCCGTTGAAGCGATAAGTCTGTTACAGATCTCGGTCTTCGACATCTCAAGAGAGAAGATATCGACGTTACTTCCTTGCAAGGAAGCGGCATTGACCGCGATATTAAGAGCCAGAGCCGTCTTACCCATACCAGGCCTTGCGGCAAGGATATTGAGTGTTCCCGGTCGAAGGCCTCCGAGCTTAGAGTCAAGGAGCGTAAAGCCGGTCCTTACGACATTACGGCTCACCTTGCCGATCGAGACATTATAGATATTTATGAATGTATCCTTAAGGATATCCTTCAAAGGCTCAAAACCTTCGCCTTCGGAGCTTTCACGAAGGTCGGTCAGTTCATTGATACCTGTATCCGCGATATCGGAAGCGGATGATTTGCCCTGGACGGTCATCGTCGTAAGACGGTTCAGTGCCTTGAGGATCTTACGTCTCGAACTGAAATCACGGATGATATCAAGATATTCCATCGCGCTGGAAGATACGGCATAAGTATCCGTAAGGCTCATTACATATTCATTTCCGCCTGCTCTGGAGAGCTTGCCGTCGCTTTGGAGCTTCTTGACGACGATATAAGGATCGACAGTCTTGTTCTCTTCGTAGAGCTTGGCTATCGCATCGAAGATTATACGGTGGCGTTCGTTCGAGAAGTCCTCTTTGTAGAGTCTCTTACCGATGACATTATCAAGAACTGTCGGATTTTTGAGGCAGAGCGATAACAGAGCCTTCTCGCTCTTGATATCGGCAAGTTCCTCATTGCCGCCGTTTCCGATGAGGTTGTCAGTAAGAACGCGATCCTCCACCGTGAATGCTCCTTATTCTGCTTCGACTTCCAGGATGACTTCACAGGATACTTCCGTGTGAAGCTTTACTTTTACTTCGTATGTTCCGACACTCTTGATCTGGGACTTAAGTGTCAGGTTCTTCTTGTCGATATCATAACCGGCTTTCTTCAAAACGGAAGCCACGTCCATGGCGGTAACTGCTCCGTAGAGCTTGCCTGACTCACCGGTCTTTGCCTTTAAGACGAACTTCTGTCCGCCGAGCTTCTTACCTGTTTCCTTGGCAGCCTCGAGTTCTCTTCTGGCATGTTCTGCCTGAGCGCCCTTCTTCATCTTCACGTCATTGAGATTGGAAGCGGAATACTCGCGTGCGATCTTCTGCTTAAGAAGGAAATTCCTTCCGTAACCGTCGTTTACCTCAACAACATCATTGGCCTTTCCAAGACCTTTTACGTCTTTAAGAAGAATGACTTTCATTCAAAAAACCTCCAAAGAAAAAATAAGGACGCCTACTTAAAGGCGCCCTGTAATTATATACTATTTTTTGCTCAATTCCAAACCGAAATCGGGACAATGATCAGTCTGCGATAAACGGAAGAAGAGCAAGGTGACGTGCACGCTTGATCGCTGTTGTGAGCTCGCGCTGGTGCTTAGCACATGTACCTGTCATTCTCTTAGGAAGGATCTTGCCGCGCTCCGAAACGAACTTTCTAAGCTTAGCTGCGTCCTTGTAATCAATAACTTCTACCTTCTCAGCACAGAAAGAACATGTCTTTCTTCTGGAACGTCTTGGTCTCATGTTACCGCCGAATTCACGACCTGCCTTAGGTGCTCTGTTATCAGCCATAAGTCTTAATCTCCTTTACTAAAATCAAATGTCGAACGGCAGATCCCCGTCTCCATCATCCTTTTCTTCATAGATGCCGGTGTCGGCAGTTGCAATAGGAGTCTTCGGTGCTTCAGGTGCCGGAGCACTCGGAGCAGGAACAGGAGAAGGAGCAGAAGGTGCATTGTCTCTTGCACCGTTAGCGGAATCAGCAAACTCGGCTTCTTCCACGACTACCTCCGTCACATAGCGCTTCTGTCCCTGATTGTCGTCATATGTACGTGTCTGAAGGCTTCCGACAACTGCGATCTTGCTTCCCTTACGGAAATATGAACCGATGAAACTTGCCGTCTGTCTCCAGGCAACGCAGTTGATGAAATCAGCCTGGCGCTGTCCGTTATTGTCCTTGAACCTTCTGTCACAAGCGACAGTAAAGTTGCAAAATGCCGTCTGGTTGGAAGTATTCCTTACTTCCGGATCCTTGGTCAATCTACCGATCAAAATTACTTTGTTCATCTGAAAAAACCTCCGTGTCGTACGATCACTCGTCTACACGAACAACAAGGTAACGCATAACATTCTCTGTGATCTTAAGCTTACGCTCGATCTCTCTCGGGAATGTGTTCTCAGCTGAGAATTTGAAACAAAGGTAGTAACCCTCTTTCTGGTCTTCGATCTCGTAAGCAAGCTTCTTTGTTCCGAGAACGTCGAGTGTCTCAATTGTTGCACCGTCTTCAACCTTAGCCTTAACTGCTTCGGTAAGAGCATTCAATCCCTCTTCTCCGATGCTCGGATTGAGAACGACTACCATCTCATACTTGTTAGCCATGATATTATTCACCTCCTCTTGGACTTAACGGCCCGTCATTTCCTGACGAGCAAGGATAACTGTCACATTGACAGCGAATGTTAGAATAGCACAGCAAATGCAATAAAGTCAAGGTATTTTGCCACAAAAACTCAGCGGGATACGTATCCCTCATCTGTTCGTCTACATCCTAAAAATTCTTACAGCTTATTGTAACTCACATGAGCGCAAAAGAAAACATTTGTTTTAACTCTTATGCCCTCATCGCACCAAGATCCTTAAGGATGTAAGGGAACATTATCCTTATCCACGCTTCCAGAGCTCTGGCGGTATGGATATACGTATTTTCATTCTCCCCTTCCGGGTCAGGTATCGACAGTGACACGACCCTTCCTTTATCGTCCTTTACGACGAGACCCTTGGATGCCAGATACGAAGCCATTGAGAAGATCCTTCCCTCCAGTTCCGGGAAAGATTTTAATATCTCGACTGCCTGATCGTCGCGCATCGCGATTATCAGATCGTTCCTGTCATAGACCGATGCACAAGCTCGCTCCGTCTTATGGAATGATATGTCGATCCCGAGATCCTTAAGTGCGTTGACCATCTTTAAGTCGGGCTTTTCGCCGTCTGTTGAGTATAGACCTGCCGACTCGCAGTAGATCTCCGCTCCCGTATTTCTGTCAGATACGAGGCAGAAAGGCTCTTCCTCATTGATGATCTTCCTGAAGATCCCCTCGGCTGCAGCACTTAACGCCCTGTTGTTCTTACATACGAACAGTAAGGACAATGTCGCGATATTATCGGGATCATAGCCGATCTTTTCCCTTTTCCGGGAATAAGCATTCGATACTTCCTCCCCTTTTTTGCCTGCCGCCTTCATAAGACGGTTCATATAGGCCGTTTCCATACCTTCGCCCTTAAATCCGGCAGCCAGTATCAGATCCACCTTCTGATCATCCAGAGTCCTGAGCCCGTCGAAAAGGCAGTGTGAAGCGCTATATACATCCCCCGATTTTCCGTACACAAAAAACTCCGTATGAGCGAGGATGATGTCATCCTTCAGCATCCCGAAAAGGTCTCTGACTTCGCTTCCGCAGAAAAGACCTATCCTCGAGAAAGGCTCTCTTGCGAGCTGTTCCTTTACCCGCATGATATAAGGCTTTGCTATCTCGAAAAGGGCTCTTTGACGCGCCTCGGTCATATCGTCCTTGTCATCTTCCAAAACTACTTCGGGATAATCAATGATCTCCACATCTGCATTCGGCGCGTAGTGGCGGTACTTCATTCCCGGTGCCTTCGGTGTCTCGCCGCCCGTAACGGAAGTATGTTCACTGCTTTCCTCACCGCATGCTTCCTCGATCTGTGCTTTTGTTATCGCACCGGGCCTTAATATCACGGGGCTTTCGCCTGTGGCGTCGACTACCGTGGATTCGAGCCCGAACTCGGATTCGCCTCCGTCGATGACCGCATAGACATAGCCGTTCATATCGTTATAGACATGAGATGCCTTTTTCGGTGAAGGACTTCCCGAGAGGTTAGCGGAAGGCGCCGCCACCGGGCAGCCGCAAAGACCTAAAAACTCGTTTGCAACCTTATGTATCGGCATCCTTACACCGACCGTATCGAGCCCTGCCGTTACATTGGAAGGG
>JAILNZ010000082.1 GCA_024691135.1 Clostridiales bacterium | reverse complement strand
CGTTTCCGTAAAGGAAACGCCGTGTATTATCATAGGATGATATATCAAAGACCAGCCTGCTTCATAACTTCTGCAGCAAAGTCATCTTCCTTCTTCTCAAGGCCTTCGCCCATTCCGAATCTGGTGAACTGAGCAATGCAGATCTCACAGCCGAGCTTCTTAGCCGTATCAGCGATATAAGCCTCAACAGACTCGCCGTTCTCAGACTTAACGAATTCCTGCTGCATAAGGCAGTTGATGGAATAGAAGTTCTTGATCTGACCAGGGATGATCCTCTCTGTAACGATCTTCTCAGGCTTGCCTTCTGCAAGAGCCTTGTTTCTGATGATCTCTGTCTCACGCTCGATAGCGTCTGCAGGAACAACATCCTTGGAAACCCATGTAGGGTTGGATGCTGCGATCTGCATTCCGATATCCTTAGCGAACTGCTTGAAATCCTCTGTAGCAACAACTGCGTCGTTGTCTGTAACGATCTCAACGAGAACACCAACGCGGCCGCCGGCGTGGATATAAGAAGCAACTGCACCGGAACCTGTGATCTGATACTTTGCAAAACGGCGGATGGAGATGTTCTCTCCGATATCAGCGATAGCTTCCTTACGGAATGTATCAACGTCTCTGCCGTTGATCTCTGTCTTAAGGAATGCATCGATATCCTCTGCGTCAGTACTCATAACCTGAGCGGAGATAGCATCAACGAACTTGATGAACTTCTCTGTCTTTGCAGCAAAGTCTGTCTCGATGTTAACTTCAACGATACAACCCTTCTTGCCGTCAGCAGCGATATTGGATGCTACAACACCCTCAGCTGCTGCTCTGCCTGACTTCTTCTCTGCCTTGGCCATGCCCTTCTCACGGAGCCAGTCCTTAGCCTTCTCGATATCACCGTCACACTCTGTAAGAGCCTTCTTACAGTCCATGATGCCACAATCTGTTAACTCACGAAGTTCCTTAACCTGTTGAGCTGTAATTGCCATAATTAGTTTCCTCCTAGAAATTCAATTAAGTTGATTGATCAAGCCTCTGCCTCAGCAGCCTCTTCAGATGCTGCGATCTCTTCGATGGATGCATCTTCTGCTACTGCTTCTTCATCAGCAGGAACCTCAGCTGTTACGTCTGTGAGCTGCTCGCCCTGACGTGCTTCGATGATAGCGTCTGCCATCTTGCCTGCGATGAGCTTAACTGCACGGATAGCATCGTCGTTACCGGGGATTACGCAATCAACTTCCTCAGGATCGCAGTTTGTATCAACGATAGCGATGATCGGGATATTGAGTCTTCTTGCCTCTGCTACTGCGAGGTGCTCTTTCTTTGTATCAACTACGAAGAGAGCTGAAGGAAGACCGTTCATACCAACGATACCGCCGAGGTTCTTGTCGAGCTTCTCCATGTCGAGCTTGAGCTTTGCAACTTCCTTCTTAGGAAGAACGTCAAATGTTCCGTCCTGCTCCATCTGACGGAGCTCGAGAAGACGGTTAACTCTTGTCTGGATCGTCTTGAAGTTTGTAAGGGTTCCGCCGAGCCAACGGTTGTTAACATAGAACATACCGCAACGCTGTGCTTCTTCTGCGATAGAATCCTGAGCCTGCTTCTTTGTACCGACGAAGAGGATGTCTCCGCCCTCAGCAGCGATGTCTCTCATAGCCATGTAGGCTTCGTCAACCTTCTTGACTGTCTTCTGGAGATCGATGATGTGGATTCCGTTACGCTCTGTGAAGATGTACTCCTTCATCTTAGGGTTCCAGCGACGTGTCTGGTGACCGAAGTGCACACCTGCTTCCAAAAGCTGCTTCATTAAAATTACTGGCATAAAAATATTCCTCCTTGTTAATTCTTCCGAGCCGTTAACCCTGTTTTCGGGCACAAAAAGATACGGCACGTGTTTTTTATGCCCGATAATCTTAGCAGAAATAACCCTATCAGGCAAGGGCTTTTTGTATATAATATAAAAAGATTTTCGAAAAGGGGTTTATGTATGAAGATTACCAAAGAGCAGACCGACTTCATGTCGGAGATAATCTCCGTAAGGAGTGTCGGATCGAATCCCGAGGAGGGCGCACCTTACGGCAGGAAAAACCGCGAGGTACTTGATGTCTTCCTTAAGAAAGCAAAGTCCTTGGGCTTTGAGACCAATGTCTTTAATGACAAAGTGGGTTATATCGATCTCGGAAGCGGAGATAAGACCGTAGCGATAGTATGTCATCTCGATGTGGTTCCGGAAGGAGACGGCTGGGAAACAGATCCATTTACATTGACTGTCAAGGACGGGAATTTCTACGCAAGAGGCATCGTTGATGATAAAGGTCCTGCCCTTGCTTCGTTCTTTGCCCTTTGCAGGATCAAGGATGAAGCCCATAAGCTCAATTCACGCATAAGGCTGATCCTCGGTACCGATGAGGAAAGGACATGCGACTGCATGCATGAATATGTCACTAATCCCGATACCGTCATTCCTGACTGCGGATTTACTCCTGATGCCGAATTTCCTGCGATCTTCGCCGAGAAAGGGATCCTTCAGGCAACGTTTACCGCACAGGGTATCAAAGGTCTTACGGTAATAGGCGGAAGTGCAGCAAATATGGTTCCGGCGGTCTGTGAAGGTACCGTCGGCGGATTTGAAGTCACTTCATTAGGTAAGCCTGCCCACGCTTCAAAGCCTGAGCTCGGCATCAACGCCATTACGGAATTCGTAACGGATCATTTCTTCAAGTGCGAGACATTCGATTTCATAAAGTACTATTTTGTCAATGGGCGCGTCAATGAGCTTACCGGATGCGATATAAGCGACTTATCGGGAGAGCTTACGGCAAATATCGGTCTTATCGATATCAATGAGGACTCCCAGTCTTTGACGGTGGACTTCAGATATCCGGCCACCTTCCCTTCCGACAGGCTGATCGCGAATCTCACTAAGGCTGCTTTCAAGTTCGGACTTAAGGGTGAATATGAGAAACATCACATGAAGCCTGTCGTTTTCGAGAAGGATTCAAAGCTGATCTCAACCGTAATGGAGAGCTGGAACAACAACAGGTCGAGATTTACGGGATATACAAAGAGCTTCGACATGTATAACGAAGCCATAGCAATTGGCGGAGGAACTTATGCAAGGCATGTTCCGAATATCGTTGCCTTCGGACCCCAGACTCCGTGGAGCGAAGATCAGTGCCACCAGGCAAACGAGCACATGAGCATAAACGATTTTGAAGTACTGACGGACGTTATCTACGAATCAGTCTTGAAGCTGGCTGATTCTTGAAAACGGTAAGAAAAGGGATATGTGATACGGGGAAATTTTATGGACATTTTATTCAGACCTGATTCGGAAAAGAACGTAAAGCCTCTTTCTCCGGCGGCGATAAAGGACCTCGCGCTCAGCGAGATCGTCGAACATATCTGTTCGATCAAGGAGGAAAAGGATATCGTCATGAAGATAATGACGAGGATCCCTCAGGACTTAAAGGACACGGAATACAGGAAAGAGATCCTTTCCGATCTTCTCGAAAACGCAAAGCTGTGCGAAGAACTATCCGAATGTATCGGCGGCATCTTCGTCCTCAAAAACTACGGCGGAAACTACAGATCACTAAGAAAGCAGGAGACGACTCTCTATTCCCTTCTTGAAGATCTCAGGGAACTTCAGGTATATGCCAAGGTAACGGAAAGCCTGGCCGAATGTTTAAGTTCGCACGAACTTCGATCCGAAGGACTCAAACAGCTTCGTGACGAGCAGAATAAGATCGTCTCATCTCCTGATTTCAAAGTCCTCAAAGACGACCTCGAAGCGATCATCAAGGACCTGTCTGTTGTCCGCGGCTGCCTTGTCGGAGTCAATTTCACTCCGGACCTCAATATACAGGAAGTGGCTGCAATAGAATTCGTGCCTTATCATTTCAGGCCCAAATACAGTCTCGCGGAAAAGCTTACCACCTTGACTTTGATCACACCGGAATCATTAGGTTTCAGAAAAGCTCACGTGCTTGCCGCAGATCCTTTGCTCGCCCAGATGGCTCCGAAGCTCGAGAAGCACCTCAAGCATAATTATTCAGACCTCAAAAAGATATTCATGAAATATGCGGAGTTTGATTCCGGATCCATAACCGACAGTTATGAAGCTCTTACCTTCTACCTTGCCATGGCAAGGTTCGGAAGATCCTTAAGATCTTCTGGCTATAGTTTCTGTTTCCCTGAGATATCATGCGACGGTTCGTTCTCGGTAAAGGACTTCTATAATTTAAGACTCGCGATAACCGACGAAAAAGATATCGTAGAAAACGACTTTGACTTTACATCCGGCGAGCGGATCTTCATACTGACCGGTCCTAACAGAGGCGGTAAGACGATCCTCGAACAGGGCCTGGGTCTTGTATCGCTTATGGCATCCCTCGGTCTTTTCGTCCCATGTTCATCATGTAAGGGAACTCCGTTCAAGAACATCCTTACCCACTTCCCTATAGACGAGAATCTCACCATCAATTACGGCCGTCTCGGTGAAGAAGCCGTCAGGGTAAAAAGTATCGTAAACGAAGCTGATGAAACGACATTGATCCTGTTTAACGAGACGTACTCGACCACATCTTCAACAGACGGTCTTTATCTGTCAAAAGACCTCCTGCGTATCTTAAAGGAAAGGGGATCCTACGTTATCTTCAATACTCATATCCACGATCTTGCAAGAAATACGGAAGTGATGGACAGCTGGGATGGAGAAAGCAAAGTCATCAGTATGGTCATGGAAAGAAAAGACGGCAAGAATACTTTCAAGATCAGGCGTGATGCTCCTGATACGAGTTCCTATGCCAGAGTGATCGCCGAAAAATATGGTATCACCTACGAACAGATGAGCAAGGGTGGATCTTCTTCAAAGTAAATATTCTGACAAATAAAAGCAAATAAAAAGAGGATCTCAAACTTCCGTTTTGAGACCCTCTTTAATCTTTTTTCTTATCTGAGCCTTCTTATCGAAACAACATCCTTGAGGTCAGCGAAGCTGCTCTTTATGACACCCGTGGTCGATGTCGATGCATGTACCACATATCCGTCTCCGATATAGATACTTACGTGGTCGATATAGCCGTCACCGTTATGGTCGTTACATACAACGTCACCCGGCTCCATGACATCACTTGATACCTCATATCCCATTCTGTAGATGGAATCGGCACTGTGAGGAAGCGAGATGCCGTAATAATTTGCATATACATACATAACGAATCCCGAACAGTCAAATCCGGAAGGACTTGATCCTGCATAAACATATGCGCATCCGATGAACTGGAGACAGTAGTTTGCAAGATCATTGGAACCTGTCTCAGAAGATGATCCTCCGTCTGATGACGGTTCAGGTACATAAGGCTTTTCTTCAGTACAGAGCGATGCTTTGATGTAATTACCGTTAGCTGTCTTATACCAGCCGTTCGATGTCTGAGCTACAACAGTTATCTCATCACCCGTATTAAGTACTTTTACAAGTGAACAGTCGGTTCCCGGGCCGCTCCTGAGATTTGAAGAACAGGAAGCATATACCGTGATATTATATTCACTCTCGGTAACAGGTTCCGGTGTGGGAGCTTCTGTAGCAGGAGAAGAATTGTTTTCCGTTGCAGGGTTTTCCGGAACCGGTGTTGCAGTAGCCGCCGGCTTAGGTACCGGAGTTGGCGAAGGAACCGGTGTAGGAGTCGGTGTGGCGGTAGGTGCCAATATCTCCTCAGATGACAGAAGATTACTTAATACATAACCTTCCTGTCCGTCAGAAAGCTTGATCTTCGACCAGGATGTTCCGTATGAAAGAAGGATGACCTCGTCGGAATAAGCGATATCAGTCACTTTATCTGAAGATACGGAAGGCTCTGATCTGACATTAGCCTTGGTGCATGAGACCCAGCTGTGGGATCCGTCAGGAGTAAACTCGCTTGTATCCAGGATCTCGACAGGTATTCCGTTATCATCCGTAAGTTCCTTGACTTCATACGTATTGGCACTGATATTAGATGCCAATTTGTTATGAACGGAATAGGAATTAGCGGAAATACCTTTTGCACTGTAATTGATCACAGCATTTGTAGTTGTGAGCGGATTTCTGTCTACCTGAAAATAGATGTCATCCGTTGCGCCGGCAGCAGAAGTGCCGAAGAAACCTAAGGTCAACGCACTCGCGACCAAAAGGCATGTCACGCGGACAGTATTGTTGAGCGTTCTGTCCGTTACGTGAAACACTATAGATTTGTCTGTTTTTTTGAACATATCAGAATTATAGCATTGAAAAGCCCTTAAAATGCGGTAAAACGAGTGTTTGTATCACATTTGTAACATTCACACGCGTAAATATATATGTTCCTAAAAAGATCTTTAGATATTCGCTGATGCTTTGAATTTCGAACTGTTTTAGGGTCAAAAAAAATCGCCCCGGAAAACCGGAGCGATCTGGATTCATTATTATCGAAGATATTACTCTTCAGCAGGAGCCTCAGCAGCAGCTTCCTCAACAGGAGCAGCTTCTTCAGCAGGTGCTTCCTCTACAGGTGCAGCTTCTTCATCGGAGATAGCATAGATATCTTCATCCTCGGATACAGGATCGATAGGAGCTACTTCCTTGATGCTGATGGAGATCCTTCTCTGATCCTTCTTAACGTCGATGACCTTAGCCTCAACTTCCATTCCTACAGAGAGAACCTCTGAAGGCTTCTGAAGTCTTACTGTAGAGATCTCGGAAACGTGGCAGAGAGCGTCAAGATTTGGTTCGAGCTGTACGAAAGCACCGAAGTCAGTAAGTCTTACGACTGTTCCCTTAACGATAGATCCGACCGGGATCCTCTCTTCAATATTGTAGTAAGGATCGTCTTCTTCCTTCTTGTAACCCAGGGAGATCTTCTTTGTCTCCTTGTCGAAGTCCTTAACATAAACGTCGATTTCCTGTCCTACAGAGAGAACGTCAGAAGATCTCTTGATCCTCTTCCATGAGATCTCGGAATTGTGGAGGAGTCCGTCTACGCCGCCGATATCAACAAATGCACCGAAATCAGGAAGGCTTCTTACGATACCGTTATAGTGCTTGCCTACTTCGATACCTGCCCAGAGAGCATCAGCCTTTTCCTTACGCTCGTTGGAGATGATCGCACGGTGGGAACCGGAGATCCTCAAACGATGTCTTGCATCTGTATCCATCTTTGTGATGAGAACATCAATATTCTGTCCCTTGTAAGATTCGAGATCGACTTCCTCGCCGCCTGCGATCTTAAGCTGGGTCTTGTGGATATAAACATCGATGTTTCCTGCGTAATTACCGATAACGCCGTCTTTTACGACATTGGTGATCTTAAGTGTTACCGGAGTCTTATTCTCGAATGCATCCTCGATAGCCTTCTTGTGCTTATCCATATCTACCTGGGACTTGGAAAGGATTATCTCCTTGCCCATATCTGAATTACGGATACTCTTAACTATTGCCGTAACTTCCTGACGCTCTGCGATCGCCTTCTCAAGGTCGAATTCAGGGTCATTATCTACTTCTCTTCTCGGAATCTTGCCTTCGGATTTGTCACGAACATCTACATAAACGTAATCTGCATCTGCCGAAGTTACAGAACCCTTAACGGTAGCTCCTCTCCTTAGTTGTGGAATACTATCGATATAGTCCCCAAAATTGATATCAGTCTGTTCCTGATTCGTCATAACTTCGTTCTCGCTCATCTCGCCGACAACCTCCAAA
>JAILNZ010000069.1 GCA_024691135.1 Clostridiales bacterium | reverse complement strand
TAGCATATGTCAACAGAACTAAATGGATTATAGCACGTTTTGAGTGAAAACCACTTCAAAAACAAGCTCAGAAATGCCTCAAAATCGTTCCGGTGCTATTTTGTGAGTTATATGTCCAGAATTAGTATTTCATTCAACGATCGAAAAGCAGAAAAAAGCCGGAGGCGTAAGATACAATGGCCAAGAAGAACATATCCTATTTCTGCAGCGAATGCGGAACAGAAACGACGGGCTGGTCGGGCAAATGCCCTGCCTGCGGCGCATGGAATACCATGACCGAATCGACGAAGGTGACAGACAAGACGGGTGACAAGGTGATCCCCGTTCATTCCGCAAACCGCTTCTCCTGGATCGATCAGTCAGACAGCATTCCCCTCTCGGAAGCACGGAAAGAACATTATGTCAGAACATCCTCGGGTATAGAGGAATTCGATACTGTTCTGGGCGGCGGTATAACCGAAGGCAGCGTCACGCTTATAGGGGGAGAGCCGGGTATCGGTAAATCCACGCTTCTTTTACAGATAGCAGGAAGCTTTGCAGCGGGCAAAGGTAATGTCCTTTATGTCTCGGGAGAGGAATCGGCGAGCCAGATCGCACTTCGTGCCGACAGGCTCAAGATCTCTAAGGACGGCATAACCGTCTGTTCCCTCACCTGTTTTGAGAAGATCGCCGAGGAACTTAACAGGATACGCCCTTCCCTTTGCATCATCGATTCGATCCAGACTCTCTATTCCGAGAATATATCGGGTACTCCGGGAAGCGTTTCACAGGCACGTGAGGTAACAGCGGGACTTGTAAGGATCGCCAAGACCAACAATATCCCGGTCTTCCTTGTAGGTCACATTACAAAGGACGGAATGATCGCAGGTCCCAAGACTTTGGAACACATGGTCGATACCGTATTGAGTTTTGAGGGTGAGGACTTGGGAACATACAGGCTTTTAAGATCGGTCAAGAACAGGTTCGGAAGAAGCGGCGAGATCGCCTTTTTCGAGATGACGGAAAGGGGTCTCATACCTGTCACCGACTACAGATCAGTACTTATCTCGGGTCACCCGGTAAATGTTCCGGGCTCATCTCTGACGTGCACTATAGAAGGATCCAAGGCTGTCGCCATAGAGATACAGTCACTCTTGACGCCGAGCGGTTATTCAAATGCCCAGAGGATGTGCAGCGGACTTGAGAAGAACAGGCTCTCCATGCTCCTTGCCGTGGCGGACAAATATCTGAGACTTAATACCCCTTCTTTCGATTCGTTCGTTAATGTCGTGGGAGGGCTTAAGGTATCGGATCCTGCAGTCGATCTGGCAGTGATCGCAGCCGTCGTATCGTCCGTCCGTAACATACCCGTGAGGAAGGGTGCCATGATCCTTGGCGAAGTGGGACTTACCGGGGAACTTAGGTCCGTATCGATGCTTTCTTCCAGGATCGACTGCGCATCGAAGTCGGGAGCAGATGTCCTGATCCTGCCTTCAGCATGCAAAAGAGAAGCAGAAAAGTATTTATCTTCTCAAACTAAGGACTCTGTATTAAAAAATATTAACAAAACAACAAACATTTGTGATAAAATCCACTTTGTGGATTGCATATATGCAGACAACCTGTCTGAAGCGATCGATATTCTGTTCACTTGAGAACGAGAGAAGGGAAAATATATTATGAGTCCTGTAGCACCGAACAAAAGAGCTAATTACAACTTGAGCAGGATCTTTGTTATCATTCCTGCTGCCGGTCTGAGCACCAGAATGGAATCTGATGTCAACAAGCAGATCATGGAGATAGACGGCATAACCGTTATCGAGCGTACTTTGGGGGCTTTCCAGAAATTCGGAAAAAGCCTGGCAAAATCAGGCATCACTCTCCGCGCAGTCGTTGTAACGAGTGCGGAACTGGTCTACAAGGTAAACGGACTCTGCAGATATAACAAGTTTGAATTCGTACAGTCTGTCGTTGCAGGCGGCGATTCCAGGATGGAATCAGTATGGAAGGGAATCGAGGCACTGTCCGAACTTCCGTTCCCTCCGAATGACAATGACATAGTCTTTATACACGACGGTGCAAGATGCCTCGTTGACCAGCCTACATTGGAGAGATGTCTTGAAGGAGCCATGAAGTATGACATCTGCGCAGCAGCAGTTCCGGTCAAGAGCACGATCAAGCAGACTAAGAAGAAGGATGTCTTCGAAGATATCCCGACGGTAGATGCAGTTGAAAATGAGCCTGTTCCGGAAACACCTGTCGTTGAAGAAGAGCCTGAAAAGCCTATGCTCCGTGCCGCTTTCGAAGACAGAGAGCCTTCTGCACCGAGCCAGCCGGCATTCTCCTCTCTCATGGAATTCATGGAAAACAGGAAACAGGCAGAACTCGAGGCTAAGCAGGCCGAGGCAAAGAAGAGGACAGCACCTGCCGCTAAGAAACCGTCACCTTTTGAAGCTCCTCAGTTCAGGGAGGAAGATGAAGGCATTAGGCTCGAGAAGGTCGTTTCCAATCCGAATGCACCTGAGCAGCCCGCCAAGAAGCCTGTATTCGAGAAGGGCATGGATTATATCTCCAAGCTCCCTTCCCTTGCCGAGAGACTGGGTGGTGCCGTAATGAGCGCAACTTCCAAGCAGGAACTCAAGAAGCAGGAAGCAGCTGCCGAAGCAGAGCGTCTTAAGAAGGAAGAAGCCGAGAAGAAGGCAGCAGCAAGAAAGAAGACTCCTTATGTAAGACCTGATTCCCCGTTTAAGAGGATCGATATAAACGAGATCAATATAGATGATGAAGAACCTGAGGTTGATGAAGAGGTTGAAAAGGAAGTTTCGGAGCCTGAGACAAGCGCTACTTCTCCGTTCAAGAAGATCGATGTCGATAAGATCGATCCGGACGAAGGTTCCCGCCGTCCTGCAGCAAGGCCTCCTGTTACAAGACCTGCTTCAGCCGTAAGACCTGCCGCAAGGCCTCCTGTAACGAGACCTGCTTCAGCAGTAAGACCTGCAGCAAGACCTGCAGCAGCAAGTAAGACAGCCGAGAAGAAGGCTGCTACGAGACCTGCAGCAAGACCTGCAGCAAGATCTGCCGCAGCTTCGACAGCAAGCGCCGGAAGACCGGGATCTGCAGCTTCAAGATCGACAGGTTCGGCATTCAGGAACGGCAAGGCTTCACCTGAAGTCGTTTCCACTCCTGACAGAGACGAACTCATGGAAGTTCAGACACCACAGGTATTCAGGTTCGATAAGCTTATCGATTCTTATGTAAACGGAATAAGGCATAATCTCAATGCTACTGATGATACATCACTTGCAGAGGCGATCCATCTTAAAGTACATCTTGTTGAAGGTTCTTATACCAACATCAAGATCACGACCAAGGAAGATATCGATTATGCCGAGATGATACTTAAGCGTCAGGCAGCGGAGAGCGCAGAGTAAGAAGAGCAAATACCTGCATTCCCTCTCCTCTTCCGAAGGAAGTGAGCCCCTCTCCCGTAGTTGCGGTAATGCCTATGTGAGATGCGGGAATATTAAGAAGAGAACTAAGACTCAAGCGGATCTCCTCCATGTGAGGCATCAGCTTGGGTCTTTTGCATTCTATGGTTACCGAGAGGTGTACGATGGAGACGCCCTCCATCTTCTTCAGATCTTCAAGGCCGACCTTGAGATATTCCCTGCTGTCGGTGATCTTGTCAGTCAGGCACATCTTGTCGGCGATCCCTCCGAGGATATTACGGGTCGTAAAGCCGGATATGGCATTAGTTACCGCATGTAAGAGCACATCACCGTCGCTGTTTGCTATATAAGGATGATCGAAGGGGATCTTTACGCCGCCGAGCATTATTCCGTCAGTCGTCTTTGAAAGATCAAAAGCATGACTGTCCTGTCCGATGGTGGTGATATATGAATACTCCATGAAAGACCTCCTTTTCAGACTCCCTGTTCTACTAACCAATTATACACGTCCGTGGTAGTCCAGTAATCATATCCTTCCGAACCGAAGGCGGCTTTTTGAACATTTTGCTCGACCAGGACGAAATCCGGGACCATCGTAACGTCGTATTTTCCGACGATATCCCTGTTCTGAAGGATGTCGATGCCGACCACGAGAAGCCTGCCGTCAAGGAGCTGGGCTATATCTTCGACTCCTGCGGTGACACCCGCGGAATCAGTCTTGGTTGATGAGAAAAAATACAGGCAGACCGGTATGTCGCAGCGGGATATAACATTGTTAAAATCCAGTACTTTACGGTATATAACGCCGGGTTCCTCTTCTCCTTCGATCGTCTCGACGACCATGGCAAAGACAGAAGCATCATAGATCTCTTCCCCGAGAAAATCCCTGTAGGTCTTCTCTTCCTCTTTTCCTTTACAAGAAACTGCCGTCATCATCAGTAAAGATACGATGATAAGAACGGCAGTCTTTTTGATCCGGTTATAAGTTATTAAGCGCATCAGCCCTCGATCATGCTCTCTATGAGCTTTACTGTTCCGTCGAGATTTCCCGAAGGGATCTTCTCGATCTCACCTGCGTCAACGAGCTTCGTGATGTCAGGATCCAGAGGGAGCTTGTCCAAAACCTGTACGCCCATCTCGGCAGCGGCCTTGGTGACGTTTTCGTTATCACCGAAGAGCTTGATCTCTTCACCGCATTTGCCGCACTTAACGTAGCTCATATTCTCTACAAAGCCCAGGACCTTGACCTTCATCATCAGTGCCATGTTCCTTGCTTTATTGACTATCATGGAAACGAGATCCTGAGGTGTGGATACCAGGATGATACCGTCAACAGGGATCGACTGGAATACGGTAAGAGGAACGTCGCCCGTGCCCGGAGGCATGTCGATAAGAAGGACGTCGAGGGTTCCCCATTTTACGTCTGTCCAGAACTGCTTAACGAGACCTGCGATGACAGGACCTCTCCAGAGGACCGGTGCGTCATCATTTTCGAGAAGGAGATTGACGCTTACTGCCTTGATCCCGGAATGTGTTACCGCAGGGATGATATTCTTGTTCTCGTCACCCTTGAGAGAACCCTTAAGGCCGAATGCCTTAGGGATCGAAGGTCCCGTGATGTCCGCATCAAGTATGCCTACGTTATACCCGTCCCTTGCAAGTCTAGCCGCAAGAACGGATGTTACCAATGATTTGCCGACGCCGCCTTTTCCGCTGCAGACGCCGATAACTTTCTTAACTGATGAATATTTGTTGATCTCTTCTAAAAGGCTCTTTTGTTCCTGCGATTCGCCGTTAGCCGAAGGGCATGAGCTCTGGGATGTGCAGGAAGCCTTAGATGGACATGAGTCACACGCTGACATAATAATTCCTCCAAAAAAATCTCTGATAGATTATACAACGATTATTGTTTTTTTCAAATCTGCTCCCCGTTGCGGCTGAGATCATTAGTGATGGTGATGTAATAGGTCGGAGCAGCAAATAATATCCTGCCTGCGGAAATGAGCGTACCAAAGATAAGGGAATCCACATAGTACGGTATGTAGGTCAGGATGATATCGGATTCATCCGCATATCTGGAGTAGATCCCGTAAAGGCCGAGTGAATATACGAAAAAGCCGTTCTTTATCTGAGCGAATATGCAGATGGCGATGATATAGACGGGGATTCCCGCAAACCATATGAGGGGGTTTTCTCTTCTCATGAGATAGCAGGCGGCGAAATGACCCATAATGAGAAACAGTGCAAGGAAGGCGATCCATACCCATGATGATACCTGACTTGCCAGAAGGGGCGTACAGATAAACAGGAGAAAAACGGAATATATCTCTACAAAGACAACAAACAGTACTTTGTACCAAAAACCGTTAAGGACCTTGCTTCCCTTTATCATATGCAACTCTCCGTATTATTCGTATAAACTCTTAAGTTCCAGTCTACCGTCTTCGATGATGATGTATGACGGCTTCGAATCTTCCTTCGGAAGAGACGGGGAACCGGGGTTCATGCATCTCATGCCGTCGATCACCTTGTCCATGGCTACGTGCGTATGACCGCTTATGAACACCGCATTATCAGGCAGAGCGGGGCGCTCGTACGGATTAGCGTGGTGGCCGTGTGTGGCATAGACGATCACGTCGCCCGATATAATATAGGTATACTCCGCCATGATCGGAAATTCCAGTACCATCTGATCGACTTCCGCATCACAGTTTCCTCTTAAGCCCACGATCTTGTCCTTCATGGCATTAAGAAGACGTATTACTTCCTTAGGTTTGTAGGATCCCGGGAAATCGTTCCTCGGTCCGTGATAGAGGATATCACCCAGTAAAAGGAGCTGATCTGCTCTTTCTTCGTTAAACTTCGCGATGATATCTTCGCAGGCTTTTGAATCACCGTGGATATCTGATGCAACAAATATCTTCATTTATTCTCTTCCTCATCTTTCTTGAGTACGTTAATGATCATCCTGTAAGCATCGTTCTTGCCTGATGCAAGCTTATGAACGAGGGATCTCTCACTCCTCCTAAGACCTCTTGACAGCTGAATGAACTTCTCGTTTATATCTTTTCTGGAGATCTTGAAATCGAGTTTCTCGTCAGAGACGAGCTGCTTCAAAAATTCCATCTCTTCCTGGCGGTGCTTCTTGAAAAGGGCCTTCTCTTCACTTCTGTTGGCATTATATATCTTCATATAGGAATTGTAGCTCTCGACTGCCGGTGCGGTCTTGTTGACGACTGTCTCGACTCCTCCGTAGATGGTGCCTCCGATCTTATCCGAGACATTCCTGATCTCTTTGGAGACATTCGAGAGGATAACGAGCTTCTTCTTAAAACCGATGATCGTAATGACCGTCGTTATGAAGTCCGCGATAAGAAGGGAACTTAAGATGCCTAATACCACGGCCTTGGCAACAAAAGGGACCTTGCCGAGGATAAAGAGGACCATCGGATGAAGGACCTTCATGCCGAGAGTACAGGCGATACCCCAGTAGATCGAGAACTGTACGCAGATAAATCCCTTGAGATTGAACTTGTAGTTTGAATAATCCCACCATCTGAGGTTGAACAGCTTGTAAAGGATGAGACCTGCCAGAAATTCTATGGTGGTCGTGATAAGCATCGAGCCGAAAAAAAGGAGCGGGAAATTATCCTGGATCCTCAAAAGGACCAATATAACGGCATAAAAACATACTCCGTAGACAGGACACAAGGGTCCGTTAAGAAATCCGCGGTTGATGAACCTTCCTTCGGTAAGTCCGTAGTAGATGACTTCGATGATCCAGCCGATGAAGGCATATATGAAGAACATTCCGAGTGAATCAACAAATCCGTAAGGCAGTGTCATTTGATCGACCTCATTACCCTGTAACCCGCTTTGATATCGGTAGTCTCACAGTTTCCGAAAAGCTCTTTAAGTTTCTTCTCCGTCGAAGGCGCTCCCTGTTTCCTCTGAAGGACGACATAGATCGAACCGCCTTCGTTAAGATGCTCATAAGACTGCTCATAAAATGAAAAGACTGTCTCCTTGCCTGCCCTGACGGGAGGATTCGTAAGGATCAGGTCGAACCTCTCGTCTTCGGGGATAGCGCTCAGGCAGTCGCTCTCGAGACATGCCTTAAGGGGTACTCCGTTGTTCTTTGCGTTTTCGAGAGCAAGACCTACTGCCCTTCTGTTCCTGTCGGCAAGGGTTACTTCCGCTCCCTTGAAGACCTTCTTCATCACTATCCCGACAACGCCGTAACCGCAGCCGAGATCCAGGACCGACCATACCTTGGCCTCCCTCTCCTTTACGTCCCTGATCACGGACGAGATCATGAGATCCGTTCCGAAATCAACCTGGGTTTTGCTGAAGACGTCCGTGTCGGTTATAAATTCGAAATTTATTCCGTATTGTCTGTAATTTATGATCCTTCGATCCGATTGTGTCTGAGGATCACTGTCGTAATAAAATCCCATCGTTAACCTCGATCTTTGTTTCCGTAAATATTCTAGCACATATCGAAAAAAGTTGTTTTTCGTCAATTTAACCATTTGTTATTCAATTGCGAAAAGGATGCTCTGATAATATATTTAATTCGGAGAAAAACATAAAGGCAAATTTATGACAGATAAAAGAAAAAAGATAAGTCCCAAGACGATGGGCATCATTTTCATAATCATATCGGCATTTTCCTTTGCCTGTATGTCGCTGTTCGTAAATATGTCGGGTGATATGCCCGTATTCCAGAAAGCATTTTTCAGGAACTGCGTCGCGATCATCTTATCCCTCGGAATGCTCATCAGATCCAAGGACAAGTTCAAGGTCAAAAAAGGAAGCCTCAAGTACCTGATCTTAAGAGCCTCATTCGGAACACTAGGCATCCTTTTTAATTTTTACGCCATAAGTCACATCAATCTCGCCGATGCGCAGATATTGAACAAGCTGTCGCCTTTCTTTGCGATTCTCGCTTCTATCATCATACTAAAGGAAGTCGCGAACAAGCGTCAGTGGTTCTGCGTTATCGTTGCCTTCATAGGCGCGCTCTTTGTCGTTAAGCCTGCGGGACTGTCGGACAGTTCGCATCTTATTCCCGCAATAATAGGCGTCATGGGCGGACTTGTTGCAGGTATCGCCTATACGTTCATGAGAAAACTCAGCCTCAAGGGTGAAAGGAGCGAAGTCATAGTCGCATTCTTCTCGATATTCAGCTGCGTTGTCCTCATCCCGTTCGTCATAATAACTTACGAACCGATCTCTCTAAAGCAGCTCATATGTCTCATCCTCGCAGGTACCTTTGCCTGCTCGGGCCAGATATTCATAACCTCGGCATATGCAAGGTGTCCGGCAAAAGAGATATCGATATACGACTATTCATCCGTCATCTTTGCCGCTATCCTCGGATTCCTCTTCTTAGGTCAGAAGCCTGATATATTCAGTTTCATAGGATATGTCATAATAATCATGGCATCCGTCTATTCCTACATCATCAATGTAAAGAAGAGCCATCTTCAGTCCTGATCCTAATCAGACCCTGATGGCTCCTTCGATAAATGCATCAAAGAGCTTACTTAGGTTATCGACCTTCTCCTCGATATCGTCTTCCATATCATCCCATATGAATTCCAGGAAGAAACCTATGAAGGAGTATGTATAAAATCTCGCGATCTCCCTTACCTTCTTATCCGTCACTCCCCGCCCTTCGGTCTTCTGCCTTACGTAGCTCAGGAATACGACATCAGTTATCTCGAAAATGTAATGCTCCAGCTGTTCACGTGAAACGGAATCGATAACATGGTGGATGAGCTTCGGGTTATCACGGCACATATAAAAGAATACCTTGATCTTATTCTGCCAGTCTGAAAAGACATCGACGTCATTTCTTATGACGCGGAGCTTTGTACCGAACCATTCATTAAGGAGGGCATACTTATCCTGATAATGATAATAAAATGTGTTGGGACTTATCCGGCTGCGCTTGACGAGCGCCGATACCGTGATCTTATCAAAAGTCATCTCCGAGAGCATCTCCTCGAAAGTACTCATGATAGCACCTTTTGTAAGTAACGCCATATTATCTTCCTCCCATCTGACCAGTCTATGATAACATACTTTTTCTTCGCAAAATTGCGCATTTTTGCGATTTTGTCCTAATTAGGATATTTTTCCGCTACCCACCAATTTGACACATTCTGCATTAATTCACCGTACAAGAAGCCCGAAATTTCAATTAAACTTTCTTAACGAAAGAATAACCCGGAAAGAAAGAAACGGAGGATCAGTATGGAGACCGGAAGAGTCGTTATTACCGGAATGGGAGCTATTACCCCTTTGGGGAATAACGTCGATTCGTTCTGGACCGGACTTAAGGAAGGCCAAAACGGTATCGGACCGATTACCAAGATCGATGTCTCCGACTCAAAAGTCAAACTTGCCGGTGAAGTCAAAGGATTCGATCCGCGTGATTACATGGATTTTAAATCAGCCAAACGGATGGGGTTATTCTCTCAATATGCCGTAGCCGCAACAAGAGAGGCGCTTAAACACGCCGGTATCGATATGGAGAAAGAAGATCCTTATCGTGTCGGCGTCATAGTCGGCTGCGGCATAGGTTCGATGCAGGTACACGAGAAGGAGATCTGGAAGTTCCTGTCAGGGCAAAAGATAGATCCTCTGTATATCCCTCTCGCGATCAGCAATATGGCTTCCGCCAACATATCCATCCAGTTCGGACTCAAGGGAAAGAACATGGATATCTCGACTGCCTGTGCAACAGGTACTCACTGTATCGGCGAAGCTTATAACTCCATCAGGCTCAACGAAGCAGATGTCATCGTTGCAGGCGGCACCGAAGCTGCCATCACGAGATCCGGCATCTGCGGGTTTTCAGCTCTCACGGCGCTCTCGTCCAACAACGACCCCCAGAAAGCCTCCCGCCCCTTCGACATTAACCGGGACGGCTTCGTTATGGGCGAGGGCGCAGGAGTTCTTATACTCGAAAACTATGAGCACGCGGTAAACCGCGGCGCGAATATCCTGGCTGAGATAGTCGGATACGGAGTAACTAATGACGCTTACCATATTACGTCCCCGTCACCTGACGGCAGCGGTGCGGGAACTGCAATGAAGATCGCGATAAAGCAGGCGGGTCTCATGCCGTCGGATATCGATTACATCAACGCTCACGGAACATCCCCTCACCTGAACGACTTGTATGAGACCCGCGCGATCAAATACGCCCTCGGTCCTGCAGCATCTAATGTATCCGTCAATTCGACAAAATCGATGACCGGACACCTCTTAGGAGGAGCAGGAGCGATCGAAGCCATCGTCTGCGTTAAGTCGGTATTGGAGGATTATGTCCACGTTACCAGGAACACGACTAAGTGCGAGGATGAACTCGATCTCGATTACACGATAGGAAAAGGAAGGCACAGGAAGGTAAGTTATGCCTTAAGTAATTCGCTCGGATTCGGCGGTCATAACGCATCACTGGTCTTCGCCAAGGCAAGATAGTCATATAACCCCACCAACACATATAACGCTATGGAAGAAGAAGTCTTTATAAAAGGCCTCTTCTTTCATTTTGGAAGGATCTTTTCCACAAAAATGATGTCCCCCGGTGATCAGGGATCGACCGGGGGGCACCACAAAATAACTTCGTTGTACATTTATTTGATATCGGGTTTAAGATCAGACATCAAGTCGGAGATCTCCCTTCTTGATCCAGCCGATCTTTCTCATGAGCTCCGATAAGCCGAGGCAGATTGCTGCAGGAAGGATGAAATACATAACTATGATCTCGACTAAGACGATCCATACGGAATGGTTCGCATTCATCGTAGCGAATGTCTGGAGAGGCCCGACGAGACCCGATGTACCCATACCTGAACCTACAGGAGTGCTCTCCATCTTAAGGAGCATCGTCGAGACAGGACCGAGGACTGCAGAAGCCACGATGGACGGGATCCATACCCTCGGATTTCTTATGATGTTAGGCATCTGGAGCATTGATGTTCCGAGACCTTGTGCAAGAAGTCCGTTAACTTTGTTTTCGCGATAGGAAATGACGGCAAAGCCTATCATCTGGCAGCAGCATCCGACTGTTGCAGCACCTGCCGCGACACCGGAGAGCTGAAGTACTACGCCGATCGCGGCGGATGAGATAGGAAGTGTAAGGAAGATTCCCATGAGAACACTAACGATGATGCCCATGAGGAAAGGCGCCTGCTCCGTGCCTGCATTAACAAGTGCGCCAAGCCAACCCATGAATGTTGAGACATAAGGTCCGAGGAAGATACCGACTGCGGCACCCGGAATGATGGTGCAGAAAGGAGTTACGATGATGTCGACCTTAGTCCTGCCGCATACGAGATGTCCGATGGCGATACCAATGATCGCTGCAATGAATGCACCCAGAGGCTCACCCGGGATAGCAAGGCCCGCTTTCTTCTCGATAAGGAGAGATGACGCCGTATCAAATAATGTGGCATTCGCGCCGATCATACCGCATACTGCGGAAGAGATGACGACCAAAGGCTTCTCGCCGAACTTGACTGCCACGCCGATACCGATACCTGCACCCATGAGTACCTGTGCCATCTTACCGATAAGAACGATATAAGTACCGAGAGCACCCGGAATATATCCGCCGATCTGAACGATTATCGTACCGATAATGAGCGTACAGAAAAGACCTGTTGCCATACCCGAAAGACCGTCAATGAAGATCTTATTCATCAAAGCCTTGAATCGGCCGCCGAAACTTCTGTCCTTACGGTCAGCAGGCTTCACTTTTTTGTTGTCCTTACTCATCAAAAACCTCCTGATATTTACGCCTTTGCATAAACATACGTTAAATTGTAAAGATTATACATTATAGAGCCTGCGAAACAACAAAAGAGTCCGGATTATATTTCACAATATTTCCGGACTCAAAAAGGCATTTAATATGTAAAATAACAACTTACTGTGTTGCGATAACGCTGAAGAAGCGGAGCATCTCTTCTCCCGTGTTAATGAGACTGTGGTCATGACCCTTCGGACAGTAGTGGCAAAGACCGGGACGCAGTGGAAGGCTGTCGTCATCAAATATGACCGTCCCTTCTCCCTCAAGGATATAGATTACCTCGCTCTCGGTATAGTGTGTATGAAGTCCGATCGAAGCACCGGGCTCGAGCCTGCCCATCATGATCTTGTTGATGCCGTCATCTTGCATCTTGTTATAGAATGTAAGCTTTCCGCCCTTGAATTCCTTGTTCGCCATCTCCGGCATCTCATCAAAATTAATGATCATCTCTGTTCCTCCTATGTATTTCCTTAACTGTCATTTATGTTACACCAAGAAGATCAGAGTTTAAACTCGTCATTCTTCTCACCGTTCTCCTTGACCTCGAGGATCCTTACCCTGTACTGGATATCTTCGAGGAGCTTTCTGTTGGCTGCGATCGCGTCACCCAGAAGTCCTATGAGGAAACTTATGACGCCCATCAGGATCAATATCGCGACCAGTATGAGCATCTGAACATGTCCGCCCGTCCTTCCGAACTTCGTTATAACGAGATAATAGACACCTATTCCGAATCCCGTGAGACCCGAGAGGATTCCGACAGTCGAGAAGAACTTCATCGGTCTGTACATGATGAACGATCTCGATATAACGGAAGCTGATCTCTTCATATATTTCCACATGCTCGAAAAGAGCCTCGAAGGTCTTGTCTCCCCGTTTGGCCTTACGGGAACGGACGTCATCGTCATCTTCTCTCTTCCCGCCTGGATAATGGTCTCCAGAGTATATGTGTAGTCATTTATAACATTGAGCCTTAAGGCAGCTTCTCTTGAATATGCGCGAAAGCCTGACGGTGCATCGGGGATATCCGTGTCACTTGCCACACGTACTACCCAGCTTCCGAGATGCTGGAACTTCTTCTTGGTCCAGGAGAAATGCTCCGTCTTGTCTATGGGTCTCTCACCAATAACTATATCTGCCTTGCCGTCAATTATCGGACGGACGATAGTCTCTATGTCCTCGCCGCAATACTGGTTATCGGCATCCGTATTGACGATGATATCCGCACCGAGGTGAAGACATGCATCAAGTCCCGCCATAAAACCCTTGGCAAGTCCTTTATTGTGCTTGAAATTAACGACGTAGTTAAACCCGAGCTCCCTGGCCTTCTCGACCGTATTGTCGGTACTTCCGTCATTTATGATCAGATATTCGATCTCATCGATACCGTCGATATGTCTCGGAAGATCATCCCAAGTCTGCTTAAGAGTCTCTTCCTCGTTAAGACATGGTATCTGGATTATTAGCTTCATGTAAGTTCAAGCCTCCATAAAGGTCAGTATACGGCAAAAGGCCGTTAAAATCAATTTACGAGCATATCATAGGTCACGCCGTACTTCTCGGCAATGTCCCTTGCAAAGCTCATTCCTTCAGGCGGAGCGACCTCGACCTTGAATGATCTGTTTGCCCCTTCGTTCTTTACGATCAGAGACGAAGCTCTGACATCAAAGTCGCCTTCGCCGCTCAGTTTATCCGCATCAAAAGCGAGCTTATGCATATGCGTGTTATAGATCGTCCTGATCCCCTTACTTAAGATCGCCTTTACAGAGTCACAGGCGATATAATAACCTTCTTCAAATGAAGTCGTCGAGAATGTCTCGTTAAGGAGCATCAGGCTCTCCGATGTTGCTTCGTTAAAGAGCTCCTTGAACCTTACGCATTCTTCTCCGAGTCTTCCGAGATCCATAGTCTTGTCCTCATCAGCAGGAAAATGCGTAAAGACTGAATCCACAGGCTTATACTCAAAACTCGTAGCAGGAACATAGATACCGCCCTGGGCCAGGACATAGAGAAGTCCGACCGCCTGCGTTATCGTGGTCTTACCGCCTCTGTTGGCTCCCGTCAGGATATATACCGTATGATCCTTATCGAAATCCAGATCGTTATATACGATCTCTTCGCTCCTGTTCGACGATATCGCGAGCTTGAGATTATAAAGGCCTCTTGCCTTCATGGAGATACCATTGGCCAGATCTTCCGGAGATATGATCGATGCTTCGCAGAACGGCATGCCCTTCTTGAGATTGGCTTCGATAAACTCCGCAAATCTTATATAGTAGACAAACTCCGGAATGAGCTTCGAGATATTTACGACTGCGACATTCACGTATTTATTGAGCGTATCGCGGAGCTTTTTGACCAGCGTATCAAGAAGCTTATTTACTATCTTATCGAGATAATAAGTGCTGTTTTCCATACCGTCCCCGTCAGGTACTGCTGCCGTCGTCTCGGCATTCTTCATCATGACACCCTGAACGGATGACTTCGTATATATGTCATACATACGGTCAGCGATGTCATAGATATCAAGTCCGTCTCCGTCGACAGGATGGTATCTCATATCCTCATCCCAGTCGGTCCCTTCGTGGAGCTTCCCCTTCTTAAGGGCATCCGCGAAGTTACTGACGATATTGGATTTCTTAAACGGCGCGTCATTGATCGAGATAAGACCCAGACTGCACGCCTCGAATCTCTCGTTTACGTTGATTCCGACCGTTACGCTCTTGACACTCGAAGCTTCCGCACGGATCTTCTTGATGTCTTCCTTCATCTCGGCAAAGAACGAATCATTATATATCTCATTGACATATTCACGAAGATCTATGAGTCCCTTTGACTTTATCGGTGCATTCTTAAGACATTCCTGCATCGCTTCGACTGTCTCGATATAATCATGGATCTCATCAAGTTTATGGAGAAGGTCCCAAAGCCCCATCCTCTCGGAAGATCCTCTCTTCATTGTCTTAAAATCCTTGATATACTGGATCTTATCGAGAAGCTCCATCATCCTGTTTCGAAGAACGGGAAGCTCCAGGATATCCACAAATACCTTCTGTCTGTATTCCGCGACCTTGGGATCGGATGACATCTTCGAGATTATGCTCATGATAAGAGCTTCCTCCTTCGGAGCTCCCGCCAGTGTCTGACATAATGTATCAAGTCCCAGGTCATGACATGAAAGAGTACTTAACTGTCGGAATCCCGCCTCCTCCTGATCCGGATATAAGATGCTTATTGGTCTGCTCGTGTCAACTGCCATAGAACAACTACCCCTGTATGTGTTTATTTGTCTTTTGATCCTGCGGCTGCCCCGCCGCCCGGAACTACTATGATTATACTCTTCCCGTAAGCGATAACGGAAGTTCAAGCCCGTTTTCTTCAAGAAGCGCCTTATCCCTGAGTATCTCGTCACAGGTGCCTCTCTTTACCGCTTTCCCCCGGCTTAGGAGAAGCACTTCATCACATGTATCGAAAATGAGATCAAGATCGTGAGAGGCGATTATCTTAGTCGCATTTATCTCATTTATCGCATTAATGATCTTTCTCCTGTTATGAGGATCAAGACATGATGCCGGCTCATCGAAAAGTATGATCTCAGGCTTCATCATAAGGATCGCGGATATCGATGCCATCTTCTTCTCGCCTTCGGATATCTTATGACTGTGGCGTTCCTTAAGATCCTCTATTCCGAGGGATCTTAAGAGTTCCTCGGCCTGTCTTACGGCCTCGTCTTTCTTCATTCCGTAGTTCACGGGACCGAATATCATATCCTCTATGACCGTCGGCATGAACATCTGATCATCCGACTCCTGGATAACATAGCCGATGAGCTTTCTGATCTCAGGGAGATTTTTACGCTCAACATTAAGACCGTTCACTTCTATACTGCCCGAAAAATCCGTAAGGCCCGTTAAAGCCCTGAAAAGGCTGCTCTTACCTGCTCCGTTCGGACCGATAAGTCCGAGCTTTACATTATCTTCTATCTCAAGGTCGATCCCGGATAAGGCTTCTATCTTTCCGTCATATGTAACGTTCAGGTCTTTTATCTCGATCATGATCACCTCACAAAGACCGATCCCAGAAGGACCGGAAGATTAATTAATCTCATAAATACGCATATTCCCGTGAGAACAAGAATAAAGAGCCACGACAATCCGGAAAACCTCCTGTCGCAGTAAAAGAATTCACCTTTAAATCCTCTCAGGATCATGCTTTCATAATTTCTGTTTGCCTTATAAGAACTTCTCACGATAAGCTGCCCCAGAAACGTTCCCCACGTGCCGAAGGCGATGCCCTTTTGCCCTGGGGCTCTGAGCGCGTAGCTCTCCGACATCGTGGCAACCTCATCAAGAAACATCGATACATATCTATATGTAAGGAGCAGGAGCGATACGATCATTGAAGGGACATGGATCTTCCTAAGGCTCTTGCAGAGCTCATCCACGGGAGTCGTGGAGACCAGGAGAAATGAAGCCATAAGACTATAGATCCCCTTGAGCATCAGCGTGAGCATGGATATCATGCCGAAGCTTATATGAAGCCTTCCTACGGTATACATTATCTCCCTGTCCATGAAGGGATTGGCGATACCGACTAGAAGTATGAAAGGCAGGATGACCTTAAGCTTTCTGAAACAGAGAGTAACCTGAATCCCGCTTAAGGCATAGCCTAATAAAGGAAGAAGGATCATCGCAAAAAGACCCGTCAGATCATATTTATTGAACGAAGCGACGGTAACAATGTAGACCATCGTCAAAAAGAACTTCGACAACGGACTTAAGTCATGGACCGGCGATCTTTGCTTACTTAATTCCTCGACCGATCTTATCGCAGATGATGCTTCCCTTGCTTTATTCATCAGTTGGTCTTACTAAGCTTCTTCTTTCTGAAAAATCCGCCTGCAAAACAGACGCCTGCAGCGATGACTGCAACTACAAGAGAACCAAGGATGCCTGATACTGCAGTTCCGAGAGGATTCTCACTGTCTGAAGCGAAAGCATAATCAGGAAGGAAAGATGTCTTCTCCTGAACCGCTTCGGCTTTGTCAGCAACTGAACTCTTATTTCCGTAGTCCTCTTCATCAAGACCCATGTTGGTCACGCTCTCGCTGTATTCCGTATTTCCGAAAAGAGCCCACTCGAGACCGTCAGGATTGCCGCTTGCAAGAAGCGAGAAACCGCCGCCTATAACGGCAACGCTTAAGACAAGGACAAGGACCGTGATCTTAAAGGAACTCTTCTTAACTTCTTTTTCGCTTATGCCCTTGATAAGGTCAGGCGATGTCGAATGAACAAATACAAGGATAAGTGATGTTGCGAGACCTTCTACAAGACCTATCGCGAGATGGATAGGCTGCATGAGCAGTACAAATGACTTGAACGGGAGATCAGTGATACCGGAAAGCGATGTCTCCAGGACTACCGAGAACGCACCCATCTGAAGCGTCAGGATACATCCCGTAACTGAAGCTATGATGAGCTTGAGCTTCGTGTTGAGCTTCGTCTTCATGATCGGTCTGAAGATCAGGAAATACCCGACAAAACAGCCGTAGAAAGCCATGTTCCATATGTTGGCCCCGAGAGCCATCAGACCTCCGTCCGCAAAGAACAGGCATTGGATCAGAAGTACGCAGATCATCGACAGAAATGCTGCATAAGGACCCAAAAGTGCGGTAAGCAAGAGTCCTCCGCAGATATGTCCGGAAGATCCTGTACCCGGGATGGTGTAATTGATCATCTGACCCGCAAATACGAGCGCCGACATTACAGCCATCGTAGGGAGCCTTTTGAACGTAGGCTCCTCCTGAAGCTTCTCCTCCTTCTTGAGCTTTAAAACCGACAGACCTGCCACTGCTGCGGAAGCAACGTACATGGTACCCGCTACAGCAGGTGACAGCAAAGCATCAGCCATATGCATATATTTATACCTCCAAAATCTGATCACTTATTTCTGATATCGACTTCCCTTCACGGGAAGCGATCGCGGAAAGGTCGTCATATTCGATCTTTTCCCTGGTTATACCGAAGCCTTCGGAAATCTTTACCCTAACGTCCCCGAACTTCGTATTCCTGGAAATTATCCGCCTGTTCAGGGTAAATCTCTTGACCGGAACTTCCCTGATACCGATGGTACTCGTATATTTAAAGATCGATCTTACGATATCCTCTTCCTTGGACTTATCACAGATCACGCAAAGAAGGATCCCCGGACGCGATTTCTTCATGGTCACCGGAACCGTAAAGACATCTCTCGCGCCGTCTTTAAAGAGCATCTCCATGG
>JAILNZ010000044.1 GCA_024691135.1 Clostridiales bacterium | reverse complement strand
AAGATGAAATTATAGAGACAGAAGGGAGGGCAAGGCCGTGTTAGTTAAAGATTATATTGAAGTAATAAAGACAACCGAAGATGCAAAAGATTTAACCTTCGGATACTACGGGTATACATATATCTCAGGCGTTATGAGACGTGCGCCTATGTATGTAGTGACGCTGGGTGATGCGGCATCTGAAGTGATAAAGCTCCCCAAAAAGGGTATAAACAAATGGGGAAACGAAGTTGATGTTGCGGGATTTAAGCCTGGGGCATTCCAGGGTAATGACAAAGTCACGGACATCATTCTTCACTCTGGAGTACGAGGCATTCCCGATGCCGCCTTCAAGGGCTGTACCAACCTTAAAAGACTTACCATTCCGAAGAATGTGAAAAAGATTGGCCGTGACGTCTTTGTCGGCTGTGTTTCTTTGGAGGATGTCTACTACGAGGGCACCATGGAGCAGTGGGAGAAGATCGAGATTTATACAGGCAAACGGATCGTTGAACTGGGGAAACAGATCCCCGGAACACCTGTTTGCGAAGTGGCATCAGATTACTTTAAGCATGATCCGGGCAACGATGCGCTGTTAAGAGCAAACATTCATTTTCAGTGTGTTTTGGACGTTGGTGATTAAAACCCCGATATGAGGACAACTTTTCGAGATGTGACAAATCTGTCACATCTATCCCTTTAATTTGTTTTGGCTGCATGCTAATATCTGGGCAGGAATAAGACGATACTTCTAGTGGAAATGGAGGGTTAGACAGATGATCAAGCATAATAAGTGTATAGATCTTGTTTTCGATATCATTAAGAAATATGCGACCGAAGATAAGCCGATCGATCAGGCTGATATCTTAAGAAAGCTCGAAGAAGATCCGGAAAATGCGTGTGACCGCCGAACGGTATCCCGTGCACTCAATAGACTTATTGAGAAGTACGGAAAGGATGAAGACGGCGACTGGATTGACGAGAATACTCATCTTCACTACACAATTATTCCGAGAGGCGATTCGCCCATACTCAAGGATTACTGGTTAGAATTCTGTTATGAAGATGATTTCACTGACGAAGAGCTGATGTTCCTGATGGATGCTGTTCAGTTCTCAAAGCATGTCGATAAGTCCAGTGCCGAAGAGATTACCAAAAAGCTCGTTAAGCTCAGTCATAACCAGTATAGCGGAATCTTTGAGTTCCATACGAAGATCAATGAGAAGATTGTTCCTGTCAGGAAGGACTTCTTTACGATATTGGGTGATATCAATAATGCTATTCACAGGCAGAGGATGATCACTTTCTACAACAATGCATTTGATACCGACAAGAAGCTTCACCATATTGGTAATGAGCCGGTTAAGGTCTGTCCTTATAGAGTTATTGTTGCTGACGGTAATTACTATCTCCTGTGCGGTGAAAAAGACTCTAATGCTATAAAGAGATTCCGTATCGACAGGATTACTGATGTAACCATACTTGATGAGAAGTCTACTCATTCGGCCGCAAGAGTAAATGCTGCGCTGCGTTCTAACGAGTATATTGTTGAGCACTGCTATATGAATGCCGGTGAAACGGTAAAGGTTAGATTGGAGATTGACAAGTCACTTCTTGGAGAGGTAATCGAATCTTTTGGAAACCAGATAAAGATCGAGCCAGCGCTTCCATCCTCTAACCGTCTGATAGTTCATATACAGAGCAGCGAGAGAGACGTAATTGATTGGGCAATGAGATATGGTGAATATGCAGTAATACTTGAGCCGGATTATCTGAGGGAAGAGATCAGGGACAGGGTAACCCTTATGAGAAGGTCTTACAGTGACAAAAATCTGGATATTGAATATCTTCAGAGAATAGACAGAGTCGGAAGACACGGATTTCTTTATTTGGACAACATTGACCTTAACAACCAGTATTCGTACAGGGAATTGACGGGTGTAAAAAGAGCATATTTCCGCCGTAACGGAATAAGAGATTTTTCTTTCCTGACTGACTACAGCGAACTTTATGAACTGGCAATCTCGCATAACGAGATAGGTGATCCCGGTGTTATATCCGGATTAACAAATTTGAAGAATCTTGATCTGAATTCAACCGGAATCACGAATCTTGATTTTCTTACAGGACTCGAGAACCTTACCAGTTTGTCGATACATGAATTTACATTAGAAAACGTCGAAGCATTATATGGTTTGCCCCGACTTAGGTTTCTTATTGTAAACAAGCCGGTTTCCAAACTGATCGATAAGAGAAGACTCAGGGTTAATGAATACAATGTTGATGACAAAGGCGGCTTATTCTCTTTGCAGAGGAGCAGGAGACTTCCCAGAGAAGACAGCAGATTCCTGAGGAATGTGTCTGAGGATATGGAAAGATTTATCACTTGCGAGGTAACAGATGCTTCTGTCAAAACTGCATTGGCATCTCAGATTTATACCGGTACAGAAAGGTTTTTAAGAAACGCGAAGTTCTGTTTGGTTGATTCTTCGAGTTACGGCTTTGAAAGAGTTGATCTGTATGAAGATATCGGCGCCTTCGCAGGTAATGATTATACCTGGTATATAACATACGAAGGTCCGATGGCAGAACAGATTGCGGATGTTGATGCAGATAAGATTTATGCTATTTCAATATTCAAGCAGGATCACGGACTTAAGTTAGTCGGCATGGCAGAAAGCAATCTCTATAACATTGAGATTGATGACCCGGAATATGACGATTTCCGCGAAAAATCAAGCACCGCTTACACCGCACACATTAAGTATCTGCTTGATAACAATATCGGCTGGGCTGAAGTAAATGGCGCACTGGAGAGCTGCTTCATGCGGGTTGGCACGATTAACAACGTAATTAATCCGGCATTGCTTGTGAACCATAATGTGTTCGACGATATTGAGATCAGTGACGATGGTTATCACTATAATCGTTCCGTTAATGGTGAGAAGAAGTCAGTTAAGGTGATCGCGTACGGGCATATTGAATTTGAGTAATAGACATGCCGCTATTAGATAAAGACATCAGAGAACCACTCTTCATGTATTTGGAGATAAAACTCGGGAAGGTCAGATTCTTTGAAGAAAAGGATATTGGACGCGCCCGGGCTGATGTCATGATGGTTACTGACGAAGCTATATACGGTCTTGAAATCAAAAGCGATGCAGATTCTTATGCGAGGCTCAAAAGACAGGTCAAGTGGTACGAC
>JAILNZ010000028.1 GCA_024691135.1 Clostridiales bacterium | reverse complement strand
TGCAGAATTATCCGAAGGTAACATGGATAAACTGATGTGAGATCTAAGGAGGATCAGAAATGGGAAATATAAAAGGATTACTGGATCTTTTGCAGACCGGTGAGAGATTTGAGAGCTCGCCTCTGAAAGCAAAAGATATCACGGAGATCGGAAAACTTCTCGGCATCAAGTTTCCGGCTTCGTACAAAGAGTTCCTGCGCACTTATAAGGTCCCGTCTTCAAAAGCCTATATCTGCTTTTGCGGTGACTCTTACGCCAACTCGTTCGGCATTTCTTTTTCGAGAGAAGAGAACAGATATATTGATTCCGAAGAAGATCAGATAGTGATCGAGTTTGACTGGCACAACTACGATACTTCAAGTGTTGATGCGTTTGTCAGGAGTTTCCGCGAGAAGAATGACGGCACTGACGCCTGGGCGAAGGCAGGCTTCATCTATCTCGGCGAATTCCGCGGATATCAGGTCTACCTGGACACCAAAGAGGACGTCGTCTATTCGATCTATCACGAGGATCTGTATGAGAGCGAGGATTATGACGATCCCAAGGCTAGGCGCGCGTGCATGGAGGAGAACGCTCACGAGCTCTGCGACAACTTCGAGCAGTTCCTGAAGGTCATATGTACGGGCAAGCCTTTTGACGAGGATGAGCACGTATTATACGGCGAGGAGCAGACAGAGGAGCAGCCCGCTGAAACTCAGGCGGATCTCACCTCCTGCGTGATCAGGCTCGGGGAAGCCGGCAGCACGCCGATCAAAAACCGCGACAAGATCGGAGGATATCCGACTTATCTTCCGGATGAGGTCGCTGAATTGGATGATTCTGACAGCTACTTCCTTATGGAGATATATAATCACGGCTTTGCCGATCCTGACATCATCTGCTGGCAGTTCTACTGCATGGAGATGAGTGCGGCCATGATAAAACAGGTCAGAGAGATCCGTAAGGGCGCAAAGCCATACGATGATTCGAGCAAACTTATCAGGAAGCGCAGATGGCTTCACGAGTTCCCTTTGATCTTGGAATCCTGCGACGCGAAAAAGCTTGATGAGGATCAATCGAGGATCGGCGGCAAGGTCCCCAAGAAGGCTAAGAATGCTTTTAAAAGAAAGCAGATTGCATACCTCGGGGTAATAGAGGAAAAGCTGGTACCGGATAAAGAACTGAATATCACTTACTACGATGATGACGGGTGCATTGTCTTCGGCTTTGATCCTGCCGGCAAGATGCATGTGGAAGTATTCGACTGATAAGGAGACATAAGATGAGATTTGAAGATAATATTAATACAATGATCGAATGGGGCAAGGAAGAAAACCAGCCTGATTATGTTGAATTCGTCGAGTTCCTAAGAGACTGTCATGCAGATAAAAAGCCGGTCGTTGTTGAAGAGAACGGCACCGGGACCGAGTTCGTTTTGTGCGACATTATCTTTATGTTCAAAAAGCCATTTCACGATTTTGATATCTGGCTGCAATACTATGTTGACGAAGCAAAGAAAAAGCGCGGCAGCGTCAGCTTTGATTATACATTCATGGACAAGTTCAAAAAGCTCGGAGACAGAAAGTTTCTCTTTACAGGTGAAGACGGCAGAGAAGCTGTTATAAGAGGCAAGTAACGACCTGCCGGCCGTTTGCGGCCGTTGCCGTTTTGCATAACCAAAGGGGGACGCCATGTCAGATCTGAAATGTTTTAATTGCGGAAAAGATGATCCGGAACACACATATCGTTTTGTAAGGATCTCTGTAAGCGTCGTAGAGGATTCCGTACGTAAGGGCAACGTGGAAACGACTGCCACACGTACGGTAGAGAAGTTTGACGGTGTGAAAAGAGCATCGGTCTGCAACACCTGCGTCAAGAAAAAACGCCGTGCCGGAAAGATCCTCGGGGCAGTCGTCGGCTTTTTGATCGTTATCCTTATGTTCTTATTGGCGATCCCCGTACTTCAGGCCGTTCCTGATGACACGATAGCAGCAGTACTTATATCAGCTCTGGTGATCGGTCTGGGTCTGGGAGTATTCATGTTTATCCTTATCGGCAGGACAAGCAAGGTCCAGTTCATATTAGCAAGGATGCTCGAGAGAAAGACTACGGGCGATGACAACAGCAGTTTTGATCGCGACAGGAAAACAGGAACCTCAACATATAAAGAGATCAGTTACAGGTTTCTTCCGGTAGATCCTGAACTGTACACACCGAAGGGTTCATCAGGACCGACACTCGAATGTTTCAGGAAGAATACAGGCCTTAGGACCGATATCTATAAGGCAGTATACGAGATGTTTATCGCTTCCGGAAACGGGAACAGCTTCGTTGACGAGATACTCGAAAAGAAACTTAACCCTGAAGATGTGATAGCATATCCGAAGGAGACGTGATATCAAAAATGATCTTATATAGACCAGTCGGAACAGAAGAATTAAAACTCATTGAGGAGAGCGGCTACAGGAGATTTCCTCCAAGACTTCCGGATCAGCCGATCTTTTACCCTGTCCTCAATGAAGAATATGCCATCCGGATAGCTTCCAAGTGGAATGCAGTATATAATCCTGATCACAAAGGATATGTGACGCGCTTTGAAGTCGAGGATGATTATGTATCCAGATACGAGACCCATGTTGTCGGAAGTTCCCTTCATGAGGAATTGTGGGTACCTTCTGAAGAACTGGAAGAATTCAATGATCACATAACGGGCAAGATAGAAATAACACAGTCGTTCGAAAACTAAAGGAGGTATTATGCTGATCGGGAAAATGAAAGAAGCAATGCCTTTTCGGGAGAAAAAACATGAGTGATGTTACATTAAAGCCCGCATCGAGAGATGACATGGAGACCATATGGAAGATGCAGATCGAAGCTTTTTCGGAGCTTCTGGAAAAATACAGGGATTATGAGACCAGTCCCGGCGCGGAAAGCTTCGAGAAAGTCATGGCAAGGTATGAACAGCCCTGGACGACTTATTACTTTATCGTATCAGGGGATAATAATGTCGGCGCCATCCGCGTAGTCGACAAGAAAGACGGCAGCAGGAAAAGGATTTCCCCGCTCTGGATCATGGCAGAGTACAGGAATAAAGGATATGCTCAGGCCGCGATCGCGGAAGCAGAACGTATCTACGGTCCCGAACACTGGTGCCTGGATACCATTTTGCAGGAGGAAGGAAACCTGCATCTCTACGAGAAAATGGGATATCATCAGACAGGACAGATCGAGAAGATCAACGATAAGATGAGCATCGTTTTCTACGAAAAAAACTGACGGAAGGGCAAGGATCAAAACATGAAAAAACATAATATAGCTGTTATCCTGATCCTCATAGCCCTTAATCTTGCGGCCGGTTTTTTGCTGGGTGCCGTTATCGGTTATTTTATTGGGGATCCTGTTCTTAACTGGTGCCATATAATAATTATGCCGTTCCTTTTGATGGGCTTTCCTGATCTGACAAATCTTATCGTGTTCCCTTTTTCGAAAAGGACAATGGCGAAAAATCTGGAGAAGGAAAACTTCGGGAAGACCACGACGCTTGTCACTCAAGGCGTCTGGGTACTGAAATCAATGCTCTGTATCGACGAGGATACGGGAAGAGTGGCTTATGTCCCGGTGACAAATCCGTTCAAGTTCCAGATGGTAAACGCAACTGAACTCAGTAAGATCAGAACGTCCCATGTCAAAGGACCATTCGGCGCCGGAGCGAGGAGTGTGTTCTTTGAATTCTATCACGGTAATAAAAAGTTCCGCTTTTACATATTCAGGACAAGAAGAATAACCTGGGAGCTCTCGTCAAACCGGGTCAAAAATGCATATGCCACCGGTAACAGGATATGCGATCTGCTGTTGAAGTTTAATCCGAACGGCAACGATTTCACGATAAACCGGGACATTCCTTTCTCCAAGCTCGGGCTACGGGGATTCATCCTCTCGTTCATCTCGATATATGTCACTGTCGCAGCGCTGACATACAGATCTCTTATTTCCGTAAGTAACGGGGAAAAGCTTCCTAAGCTGTATGTACCGTTCTTTGCATTGTCATTCATAGGAGCAGTTCTCGCCATTTGGGGGCTCGTCCTGGGAATAAAAGTATTAAAAGGCGCTTCCAGAGCGCCTGTAAGAGGCCGCGGCTTTGCCAAGACCTCCATCATCATGTCATCGATAATACTGATCATCCTGCTATTATTGCTGGTATTCTATTTTGTCTGATGAGGGCAAAGGATTTGATCTTTTATGGAAAATAAAAAAGCGGGAGTGCCCGCTTTTTTGTTGCTTTACATTTCTGCATCAGTTGCTTAAAGAAACATTGCCGTCCTGATCGATCTCCAGGTCGTTCCGGGCCTCTCCTTCCACCAGATAGATGTTGCTTCTGCTGCTCGCGTATTTTTTGCCTTCGGTAGATATTGTGCCGAAGAGAACCAGTCCGCCGTCTCTGTAATCGTAAAACTCTATCTGCTTATCCTCTTCGTTTGTCTTGGCAAAGAGAGAAATCTGGTCATGATCCGTACCCTTCTTAAGAATGTGTATCGAATATTCATCACCGAGCCCCGCGGCATCAACCTGACATCCGCCTGACCAGCACTTAGCATTAAGATCCCATATCTCAATATAGAAATCTGCTCCGCCTCCTGAACATACATCAGACACGAGGAAGAGTTCATCATTCTTTCCAAGGAACATCATCATATTCTTGTTGATATTCTCGCTGGAGAGTGTGTATTCATAATCCTCCTGATCAAATCTGAAATTCCTCTCCTCGAGGATAGCCTCGAGAGAATCAGAAGCATCTTCATAGAACTCTGACAAAGGCTCCCCAGCTATTGCGAGGATAGTATCGTTATCCAGGATCTCATTGGTCTGCGTATCAAACGTATAACACAGGACATCGAGCCATTCCCATTCGCCTCCGACATAGACTAAAAGTGTATTACGTCTGCTGTCAGCCTTTATGAAAGCATAATCCATCGAAACGACATAGGTGTCCCCGGCAAGTTCCATTATCTCTTCATTGGCCTTCTTAAAGTCATCACCTTCGAGAGTAAACTGAGGAATAAATTTATACTCATCCCTTGAAACGGTAATATAATCATTAACCTTAACATCCGAGTATTGTGTTATCTCAGGAGCAAACGTGGGAGCTGGTTCCTCTGTCGTGGTTGTTTCCGTTGTTTCCGTTGTTTCCGTCGGCTCTTCAGTCGTCTCAGTTATTGTCGTCTCAGGAGCAGCGGTCGTCTCCGCTGTCTCAGAAGTATTAGTCTTACTACATCCGCCTATTGCCATCGCAAAGATCAACAGCAATGATAAGCATTTGGCTTTTTTCATAAGGTGTTCTCCCTTCCCATTGATGAGAAGAGTATACCACTAGTTCTGACAGGAAACACTTATGTACTCAAACGTCGATATCCTGCCTTTGCTTCGTCATGTCCCTTCCGCCATAAATGATGCGAAATATATTATCCTTCCCGGGATCTTTATCCGGTAGATATAAGATTTCATAATTCGCTCATCCCGGCCTTCTGCAACCTTAGGTTGGAAAAAAGATTTTGCCAAAATAAAAATCCAACCTTATGTCGCCAAAAATCTTTTGGGGTTACTTTCCGGCCTTTAAAGCAGGAAGTAACCGTGACCTAAGGTTGGAAAAATTATTTCCGTTTTCCTGATTGCAGCATTAGGTTGGAAAAATTACCGGAACGGACTTTTGTTGTTAATCCATCTCTTTGTCGACCTGTTTGATCACATTATTTTCTTTGCAAAAAAGTTGGAGGAATCGTTAACGACAAGAACCTTGTCACCTTCATTTACATAGTCATAATCTTCGGCTCTGACATGAACGATGCAGAGAGATCCTGAAGGATTACGATACGGCGAATCTGCTGAAGAAGACCACCAAGGCTGAGGAGCTGGATGCCTTTATCGAAGAGTACAACTGGGACGACGGACTTGAGGTTCCGCACTTCATAGCGATCCATCCGAACTGCAGCCGTGAAACTAAGGAAAAGATGTTTGATCTGGCGGAAGGAAGCTTCTACGGAACAAAGGATTTCGAGAAGTCTCAAGATGAACCGTGGAAAGCTCTTCTTACCGAACTCTATGAGATGTTGAATGAAAAAGGTAAGGAATAAAAATGACGCCCGGTCTGTTCCCGATATGTAAAGCAGTATCCCGGGATAGTGAGATCACAATACTCCGGATTCAAGTATCCTTATTGCCGTGTTATCACAGTCGACCTCCACTTGCGCTCCGACAGGAATTACCGTCATCGGCGTTCTGTGAATAAAGTCAAAGTTCTCCAAGATCACCAGATCCGGTCTGCGAACTTCTTTTAAGATGACCTTAAAAAGCGTTTCCCTGCTGTCATCATCAAGAGGTCCCGTGAGGACTGCTTTTGCTCTGTCAAACGTACCGGCTGCTGCGAAAGCCTGGAGTTCATGATATCCTGCTAATCTGCTGTTATATATATTACAATGCTCCATAGCAATAATGGCATCGTCCCAGATCTCAGAAGTCGGAAAGAATCTGGTTCCCATTATCTGATGGAGAGGTCCGCCGCAGACCGGGATGATATGACCCCTGACTTTGCCGCTTCCCTGTAATACCCTGTATCCGGTCCCGGGTACCCAGGGGATCCTGTCATTCGGATCTTCAATGGCATCCGTATCCGGAAACCTTTCACATACCAATTCATTCTCGCCGTCTTTGATCGTGTACGTGGTGCTCCAGTCAATGGGTGTATTCTTTTCGGACGGCTTGATCTCGCCTATTACCTCACTCGAAAACAGTGTCCTTCTGATCGCATCTTCCGTATATCCGTCCAGTTTTCCGGGCTGTGCGATCGGTGTCAGGACAGTAGGTCCGTAATATGAACGTACTCCCGCATACGTATAGACTGCCGTCCAGGTGGCGATGTCGGAAAAGCCCATAAATACCTTCGGGTTATCATGAATGACCTGAGTGTCAATATAAGGAAGAACACGGTAGGAATCATCCCCGCCCTGATTGCAGATGATGCCTTTGATCGAATCATCCTTCAACGCCCACACAAGATCCTCTGCTCTTTTCTCGGGATGCTCATAAATATATTTGCTTCCCATGAGCGCATAGGGTGTTTCAACAACTTCTACATTGAAGATCTTCTCGAACCTTCTTTTCCCCAGCATATATCTGGGAAGCATATCCTCATCTCCGGCACGTCCTCCGGATATGGAGATAAAAGCTATCTTATCACCCGCATTCAGTTTTGATGGTATGATGAGTTCTTTCATTTCGTTCCCTCATATTAAAGCCGATTTGCTTTCTTATGTCTTTTATGGCTATTTTACCATAGCGCTGCCCTTATAACTCCAACGGAAAGATAGAAGATGCTCTCAGGAAGTTCATAAGCTATTCATATTTTTCGCGAAGTATATTCGGTACTCGCGTGATATAATATCTATGATAAAGGAAAGTCCTTTGTCGATAATATTCTGATCATTACTGACTGTTCCTGAGCTAATAGCACACTTTACCTGTTGGAGGTGAATGCTGTATGAAACGATCAAGTCGCATTATCTCTGTTTTCCTTGCTGCTGCAATTACCATTACTGCGCTCTCGGCATGCAATTTCCCCAAGCGAGAAGAGACCGATGACGGCATCAACCGTGTAGCTGTCATTCTTCCTGAGGCTTCCAAGGAAGAAGAAACCGCCAACCTGACAGCTGCCGTAACTATTAATTCTTATCTGACGGCAAGGGCATATCTCGACCTCATCCTCGAATATGACACCGGGAACATGAGCGAAGATGATGCGGAAGAATTCGTCTCGCTCATTAATGATGCAATGGTAATGTTTGAGAACACGGAGCTGCTCTCTTATGAACTCACGGATGCTGTGGATGCCTGGGAAGAATCAGGCAAAGAACGAGACGAAGCCGAGCTCAAGGAATTATCGGCATCTGCGACGGATAAACTAAGCTTCAGTCAGAACGTATATGCTGATGAGAAATCTTCTGCAAAAGAATGGGCGGAGGATATAGTTAAGACTTATGATAATGCCCAGCCGGGAAAAGGTCTCAGGACTTTGGCGGAACAGATGGGTACCGATGCCAAGCATGCGTATGCTCAATTGAAGCAGGCACAGGCTATATTGGAAGGTGCAGCATATACTGATGTTGCAGATAAAGCGGATACGATAGTCACGGGTCTTAAGACACTCAAGGCAGCAGGCACGACAGCGAGCTTCGTGATCGCGGTATCTGCAGCTCCGGCTTCGGTGGGACTTATCGAGACCGGAGGAATACTCTGTACGGGTGTGAGCGCGATCGCACAGGTCGGCTCTCTGGGTTCGCAGATCATATGCGGAACGGAAGACAATTATGTATCCGCCACCTTCGACAAGCTTGATGACAAAGCATCCAAGCTTGGTACGGTATTCGGCTTCGTCGGACTTGGAAGCGCACTTCCTGATATCAGTAAGACAGGCACCCAGATCCTGTCGAAGGGCTGGAACTCCTTATCCGACAACGCAAAGGAATCATTCATAAACAACTCTCTCGGCGTGGTATCTCTTGCATCTTCCGAGTTGACCAATTACCTCGATGACGGCTCTCTTCTCGGAGGCGCGATCAAGGTGACCGACAAGGGCACTGAGATCACGCTGCTTGATACTCAGACAGGTAAGAAGGATGAAGATACTGACAGGGTCAAGGAACTTCTGAACGAGACCGGTCTGAATAAGTCTGACGTTAAGAAGATAATGAAAGAAGACGATCCCAAAGGTCCTGAAGATGCTCTCCCCGAGGATGTTGCCAAGAAACTTATCGAGGACAACGAGCCCCTGACTCCGGACGGCGGATTCGATACGAACGGCTTTATCGAAGGCGTTGCGGAGGAGATAGGGATGGATCCTATGACCTCGGCCACGGAAACAGACGAGACGGAACCGGATATCACGGAGACAGAACCATCTGAAAGCGAGACCGAGCCGACAGAAACCACAGAAACCACAGAGACCACAGAACCTACAGAGACTACAGAAACCAGTACGGTAATAACAACAGGCGAAACGGATTTCTTTGATACTTTAGAATTGAACAGCGTGGATAATTGGATCATTTTCCTTGAAGGATCGTGGTACGGAGACATGCCTTGGTATACATACGACGGAGAAGGAAATGCCACCAAAGGAGGCGTCTTGTCCACTAATGTGGACATGCAGTCTCTGATCCTTTCTTATACTGTTTCTCAAGAGGTTTTTTCTGACGGAAGGCTGTGTGCATACTACATAGAAGGGAATTACATAACTATCGAGAAGATAGACACAAACACGATTCTCGTGATCGAATCGACCTTCCCGGAAGATACTGTTATCCTTGTAAGGGAGTAAATAGTGCCGAGATTATAATAAAATGACATCACTTCGTGCTTGATTATGGGAGCGGATATAAATTTACAAAGGAGACCGGCTATGTTTGAAAGATTTGATTTTACTGATTTTTGGCAAACTGAAGAGTTTACTGATTGGGATGATTACAGGGGACCGTTACCATCTGATGAACTGATTGCAGAGCTGGAAAAAGAACTTGGTTATAAGCTTCCGGAGTCATACATATGGCTTATGAAGCAACACAATGG
>JAILNZ010000075.1 GCA_024691135.1 Clostridiales bacterium | reverse complement strand
TATGGTTCCTGTCTTCTTATTGATCTTCTTCTCCTGAGCGGTAGCGGTAGGGATGCGCATTGGTATAAAGAATTCCATATCACTCCTCCTCGGGAATAATCACCTCTGTGATGTTATACCTTATCGTGGGAACTGCAGCTTCTTCTTCCGTGATGACGATCGTACTGATTGTTCTGTACTTACTGTCATCAAGGAGCTTTTTCACCCTCTCTGCAATCGCATCATTCACGTTCTGTTTTTTTAGAATACTCATTGTCTGCCTCCCTCCTTGTCGCATATCCGTCATTGAATCCTGCAACATATCCTTTTTCCCAAGCGTGATCGAGCATCTCCCCGACAGCCTTTTTCATTCCCTTCAAATCCTTGTCCTTATTTTTAAATTCCTCTTGTATCATTGTCTGCCTCCTCGTACTTGCATATCTTAGTTCCGTATGTCCAATAGTCTTCATAATAATGGCGAACAAGAATACTTATATCAGTTCGGTCATCAATAGAAAATGTTGTGACAATCCACTCGGGGTGTCTTTTCAAGTATTGTTTTAACAAAAACTCAATCAGTTTCATTGTCTGCCTCCTCGTCCAAATATATCAGGGGCATAAGTTACTCTGCACATACCGATTGATCTATCACCAACTGATACAGATGAGAAAAATATACAACCCTCACAAGAACCTTTGTGTTCCAAACAATATGCATTTACCTTGTCGAGACAATCCCTAATCTCTTGTTCTCTGTCTGTCATTGTCTGCCTCCTCTTCATCTTCAGGTTCATACAAAGCCGAAGACCCTTCGAGAATCATCTCAAATTCATTGGAAAGCCTTAAACCCATGCCATACATAACATCGTAAAAGTCATCAAAGATCTTACGAGAGAGCAATCATGCTCGAAATCCTTACGGGATTACGTCCCGGAGAAGTCCTGGGACTTCAGCGAGATGATTACGACCGGAGCACCGGAGCTATTACGATCAATCGGTCCATCAATTCCAGAGGAAAGGTCACACCCGGCAAGAATAAGAATGCTAGAAGAGCCATAGTACTTACGGATGATGTTAAGAAGATCCTGGACGAGCAGCTTGACGATACCGAATACCTTGATTCCGAATGGATATTCTGTAACAGGATCGGGCTGGCTCCTTCCCAGGATTCACTCAGAGATACTCTGAAGATACTGGTAAAGGAACACGAGCTCCCCGACGGTATAACTCCATATTCCCTTCGACACACCTTCTATAGTCATACCGAGGCTTATTTGCCGGACAGGATCATCAAGGGCATTTTCGGACACTCAGACAAGACAGATGGCCATAGTATATATGGCAACCATGAGGTTGCCGGAGAAGCACAGGAAGCAGCCAAGAGGCTTTCTGTTACACCTTTGTACAAAGCTGCCAATCAGAAAGAAAATGCCGAATGATTTACTTCCAAATTTACTTCCAAAATAATAACAGACCCCGAAACTATTGAAATTTCGGGGTCTTATTGGCACCCCCAACAGGAATCGAACCCGTACCAGCAGTACCGGAAACTGCTGTTCTATCCATTAAACTATGGAGGCGTGCCTGATTATTTTACCATATATAGATCGCAAAGCGTAATTTAATAAGTGACGCCAGAGCGGATCGTGATCACTCCTTTTCGGAAGCGCCTGACATTATCTCGAGAAGTTCCCTGCACTTGGACAGAACGTCCCTGGGAGGGATGCCGATGGGCATGAAGTGAAGATAAGGTTTACCGCCTGCGTTAAGGAGGATCTTGCCGTCGAATTCCGGAGTGGAAAGAAGCACTGTTATCGCCTTCATATCGATCTTTTTGTCGGATGAATAATAGAACAGGACTTTGTCTTCCTTTACGACGACTTTCTCGAATCCCAGGCGCGTTGCAAGAGATCTTATGAGCGATACCGTCATGAGTACTATGATCTCACGCGGAGGCTCTCCGTAACGGTCCAGGATCTCATCCATAAAGTCATCGTAATCCTTGCTGTCTGATATGGCGGAGATACGTCTGTATGCGATCATCCTTGAGGACTCGTCTTCGATATAATCACCCGGGATGTAGGAATCAAAATCGAGCTCGACCGATGCCGCCGATCTGATCTCCAGAGCTTCGTCGCCGCCGTCTCTGAGCATCTTGATCTCCTCGTCGAGAAGACGGCAGTAGAGTTCATATCCTATTACGTCCATCTGGCCGTGCTGCTCTGCTCCTAGAAGGTTTCCCGCGCCTCTTACTTCAAGGTCGCGGAGAGCGATCTTTATGCCCGAGCCGAGCTCAGTGAATTCGCGGATCGCCATGAGACGCTTTTTGGCGTCACTGTTGATCTCCTTGTCTTCCTGATAGGTGATATAAGCATATGCCTGTTTGTCCGAACGGCCGACGCGGCCTCTGATCTGATAGAGCTGCGACAGTCCGAACCTGTCACCGTCTTCAACGATCATGGTGTTAACATTCGGCATGTCGACGCCCGACTCGATAATTGTCGTACATACAAGGATATCAGCTTCGCCGTTTACAAAAGACGTGATGATGCTCTCCATCCTGCTCTCACTCATCTTGCCGTGCGCATAAAGGACTTTTACACCGGGCATGAGTTCTGACAATTCGTCTGCTTTCTTATCGATGTCCGCGGTCTTGTTGTAGAGGTAGAAGACCTGACCGTGGCGCGCGATCTCACGCATGCATGCCTGGACTATGACTTCCCTGTCATAGCTCATGACATATGTCTGGATAGGACGGCGGTTCATCGGCGCGTCATCGAGAACGGAGATATCACGGATACCCGCCATCGACATGTGGAGGGTACGGGGTATCGGAGTAGCGGAAAGCGTAAGGACATCGACGTTGTTTCTCATCGCCTTGATCTGCTCTTTATGGTTGACTCCGAAGCGCTGCTCCTCATCTACAACGAGAAGGCCGAGCCTGCACGGCTTGACGTCTTCGGAGAGGATCCTGTGCGTTCCGATGACGACATCTGCGACGCCGTCCTTTATGTCCTTGAGCGCCTGCTTCATCTTAGGGGCAGGCACATATCGTGAGAGTAGTTCGACCTTGAGCGGCGAATCCTTTCCTATACGCTTCATGAAGTTGTCGTAATGCTGCTGCGCGAGAAGGGTCGTTGGCGAGAGCATGAATGCCTGGCGGCCGTTCTGGACACACTTATAGATCGCCCTGAAAGCGACCTCTGTCTTACCGAATCCGACATCGCCGCATAGGAGCCTGTCCATCGGGATCTCGCTTTCCATATCGCGCTTGATGTCTCTTATTGCTGCGAGCTGGTCGTCAGTCTCGACATAAGGAAAGTTCTCTTCGAATTCGGTCTGCCAGATATCGTCCGGTCCGCAAGCGAAGCCCTTGTTGGCACGTCTGATCGCATAGAGCTTGACGAGGTCGAAGGCCACCCTCTTGATGGATGTTTTCGCACGCTCGACGGATTTGGTCCATTCGCCCGTGTGAAGGCTCGACAGCTTCGGATTGCTCCCGTTCGGGCCGATATATTTCTGTATCGCGTCGAGGTTGTCGACGGTTATGTATAATGTCTCGCCTTTGGCGTAAGTGATCTTAAGGTAGTCCTGGACGGAGTCGCCGACCTTCATGTTGACAAGACCTTCGTAGCGTCCTATTCCGTGAGCGTCGTGAACGACATAATCTCCCGGGACCAGGTCACTGAAGATATTGATGGGACTTCCCTTTTTCTTCTTCTTGATCGTCTTTTCCGCCCCGAAAACATCCTGCTCGCCGATGAGCATGAGCCCGATCTTAGGGTACAGAAAACCTGAAGGAAGATCTTCTTCGATAACATCGATCGAAGCCCCTGATGAAGCGAGGGAATTTATGAGATTTTGGGTCCTCTGCTTACCCGTAACCATGAGGATGATCGTCTTATGATCCTCTCCTCTTTCCTTACTTAAGGCGTTGTCCCTGAGTATCTGCGCGAGACTTGATTCCGATCCTCTGTAGGAGTCTCCCGCCATGCCATGACATACGACCGTCTTTCCGCCCGGAAGTCCGTTTCCGGACGAGTTGAGACATGACAGGGTTATAACCGATCCTGTCTTATCTATCCTCTTCATCATGTCGGGTATCGGGACTGCGGATTCAAAAGCGATCCTGCCGCATGTGCCCGTCTCGAAAGACGCTTTGCAGCGTGAATTATATTCGGCAATATATGAGTCGGCGCGGGATCTTATCTCGAAGAGCTCGTCGACCATGATGACATTCCTTCTTGTGTCGACATAATCAAGGATGTTTCCGTACTCCGGGAGCACCAGGCTTATCCATTTTTCTATACCCGCAAGGCGGTGTCCCTCACGGATCGCATTTGCGTCGTTTTCGGCCATCTTCAGGAGGTTTGTTGCGGCAACCGTCTTTGCATTGCCCTTCATCCTCTGCGCATCTTCATTGGCTGTCCTGTTTATGGCCTTGGATATCTCCATCCTTTTCGATTCGGGGATGAGGATCTCTCTTGCCGGCATGATCTGAGCCTTCCTGATCTGGTCAGTCGAGCGCTGTGTCTCGGGATCAAAATACTTGAGCTGATCGACCTCATCATCGAAAAGTCCTATCCTCAAAGGCTGCTGTCTGTCAGGTGAGAAAACGTCAATAACGTCACCTCTGCTCGAGAATTCACCGGGCGCTTCGACGAGGCCGACACGTTCATATCCGCAGGCGACCAGAAGCTTGGAAAATTCATAAGGGTCAAGTGAGTCTCCGAGCTTAACAGTGTTACAATTCCCCATGAAATCGTGCTTTGAAGGCATCTTGTTAAGGAGGCTGCCCGCACATATGAGGGCGGCTCCGAAGTCGTTATTGATGAGTTTGGAGATAGCTCCGAGCCTCTCGATCTCGGGATCCTTGGAACTTGCGATAGCGCTTACGAGACTCATCTCGCGGGGGGCTACCGTAATGACCTCACCCTTGACAAAAGGCTTCAGAAAACCTGTAAGAAGGCGTGCCCGTGCGACGTCGGAGACGATTATCACCGGCTTCTTCTTTTCGATCTGTGCGAGCGAAGCGATCATGTAACCCTTCTGCTGTTCGCAAAGACCCGTAATATTCAGATGTCTATCGAGCCTTCTTGCCTCATCGAACGAACCGGTGAGCTCCTTATCGCTTGAGATAAGTTCCAGGAGGCTCAATATGCTTTCTTCCATAAAACCTTCTTATTGTTTTATTGTTTATGTTCTTCTATATATTTCTCGACTGCCTTCGCACCCTCGTTGAAGGCTTCGTACATGATCTCTTTTTTATCATCGAAGATCTCCGACAAAACGAAGTCGACCAGGTTCCACTTCTCGGGAACGGGTCCGCATCCGATACGTACTCTCGGAAAATCCTGCGTGTTCATATGATATATGACGGATTTCATTCCGTTATGCGTTCCCGCGCTGCCCGAAGGTCTCACACGGATCTTGCCTGCCGGGATATCTATATCATCATAGACAACGATAAGATGCGACGGATCGATCTTAAAGAATCTCACGGCCTCGATCACCGACTCGCCCGAATTGTTCATATATGTCGTCGGCCTCAATATGATCGCATCTTCGCCCGCGATCTTGCCCTTGCCGTAATAGCCCTTGAACTTGACCTTGGTCACGGAGATGGAATTCCTCTTCGCCAGTATCTCGGATGTCAGGAACCCGCAGTTATGCCAGGTATAGGTATACTTGGAACCCGGATTTCCGAGTCCCACGATAAGCCAGGGATTTTTCCCCGAGAAAGATTCCTTCTTTTTCCCGAAAAACAAGATTACACCTCTGAGCGCTTGCGGTCAAGCTGGATAAAGTTCGCGCCTCTGAGCCTGTTCTTCCTTGCGACCCATTCTTCCTTGATGACCTGCTTTGATCTTCCGATGGCAAGACCTAACGGAGGAACGTCTTCCGTGATCGTCGAACCTGCCGCGACATAACTGTCCTTGCCGAGAACGACAGTGGATACGATGTTGGAATTACCGCCGATAAATACGTTGTCTTCGATAACGCATCCGGCCTTATCCTGACCGTCATAGTTACAGGTAACGGTACCGCAGCCGAAGTTAACGTTCTTTCCTACCTTGGAGTCACCGATATATGTAAGGTGTCTTGCTCTCGTATAATCATCGATGGATGAATTCTTGACCTCAACATATGCACCGATCGTAACGTGATCCTTGAGAGTCGAATCAGGTCTTATGTGAGAGAAAGGTCCGATACGGCAATCCTTGCCGATGATGCACTGTGTCGCGATCGAGGAATCTATGACCGTTCCGTCTCCGACCTGTACGCAGTCAAGTCTCGTATTCTCTCCTATGATGCAGTCTTCTCCGATGGAAGTATTGCCGATGAGGGTGCAGCCCGGAAGGATGACAGTATCCATTCCGATCTCGACTCCCGAATGGATCCATGTCGAATCGACATCGACGATCTGAACGCCGTTATCCATGAGTCTTTTGAGGATCCTTCTGTTCATGATCTTGTTTGCTTCCATAAGCTGCTCGCGGTTGTTGATCCCGCGCGTATCGTCAAAGTCACATACATAAGCTCCGACCTTGTAGCCGTCACCTATGAGGATCTCGATCGTGTCGGTGAGATAATACTCGTTCTGCGCATTCTTTGCACTGAGTCTTCCGAGTGCGGATAAAAGAAGCGTTGTCTTGAATACATACATGGAAGAATTGATCTCTTTTACATTGCGCTCTTCCTGCGTGGCATCCTTGTGCTCTACTATCTTTGCAACGTCGCCGTCGGCATTTCTTATGATCCTTCCGTACCCGGTAGGATCTTCCGCTTCGGCAGTGATAAGTACGGCCGCATAATCGTCGCTCTCCTGTGCGATCTGAAGTGCGGCATTTATCGTCTTGGCACTGACCATCGGTGAGTCACCCGGAAGGACGATCGTATATCCGCTCCTTCCTTCGAGGAAAGGAGTTGCCTGCATTACGGCGTGACCGGTACCGAGACGCTGCTCCTGGAAAACATAAGCTACCGTCTCTCCCAGTACGTTCCTCACTTCTTCCTGCTTTTCCCCGACGATATAGACCTGTTCGGTGCACCCTGCTTCACAAAGAGCATCCGCCACCCATTGAACGATCGGCTTGCCTGCTACCTGATGTACTACCTTGGAATGCTTGGAATGCATCCTCTTTCCTTCTCCGGCTGCCATTACAACTGCGCAAACTTCCATGATAAGACTCTCCCTCGGGATCCTTGTTTTACACAACCGAAAGAGGCGAATATTTGTCATACCCACCTCTGTCAGTCTTTACATATTTGATTATATCATTTCACGGTTTTAATAACATCAGAAATCCTGTGAAATTTGAATGAACGGGATCTTATTTGACCTCTGTCTTTTCGCGTGTCTTGTGAATGAGATTCGAGATCGGTTTGTAGATCCAGAAAGTAACAAAACTTGCAACAAAACCCTTGATGAGATTGAGCGGAACAAACGTGAAGAGTATGACCGTCATCTTGTCCTTGACATGCTTGTTTGTACCGGAGCAGAATCCGATGATATCCTCGAGAGATGTGTGCATGACTTTCTCATAAAACGGGATGTTCAGGAACCAGTTGATCGGGATCGCGAGAAGAGTGAATACTATCGTTGCGATCAGCATGGAAACAAGAGCACCCTTACGCGTCTTGAACCTGTTGTAGATAAGTCCCGCGACGGAACAGAAGATGCTTCCGACGATGAAGTTGGAAAGTTCGCCTACACCGAATGTTCCTGTTACCGGAAGGTGAATGAGATTTTTCAGGAATTCGATTATGACCGCATAGACCGGGCCTAATGCGAATGCACCGATAAGGACCGGGATCTCGGAAAAATCATACTTCGCGATCGGCGCGATCCCCAGGAAAGCAAGCGGGAACTCAAGATACATGAGTATGGCGGCAAGCGCGGTCAAGATCGCGGTGACAACAATACGCCTTGTCATTGCGCTTCTGAGTTCTCTGGAATTCTTAATGGTTTTGGCATCAACAGACATGATAAAAACAACTCCTTTCATCCGGACTATACCGTCGGCCCAGGAGTTTCACCTGATCAGTCATGTCTTTGACATGAGTTGCGGGCTGTTACCGCCGGTCGGGGAATCACACCCCGCCTTGGATCAATACCGTCGTAATTATACACCGTATCTTCATTTAATCAAGAGTTTTATTCGTCATCCGGAAGTACCTGTGCTTTTCCGAGATAAGCCTCGAGCGACATGTCGTTCTCGTAGAGGTAGGTCGCGACCTCAACGCCTACATATCTGTAGTGCCAGGCTTCGATCCCGTAACCCGTCTCATCCGTATACTGGGCCTGATACCTGAGGATAAAACCATATTCATAGCAATGCTCGTTTACCCACATTCCGACAGTCGTGGATGCAAAATCATCCGTTATATTATCAAGATATGCGGGAGTTATATCGAGAGCCAGTCCGAGATGATGTTCCGACCTTTGAGGCAACGCATTTTTCATGCAGGCAAATGCATATCCGTTCTTGTTCTTGGACCTGTCGAAAAGATATTGCTGAGTCCAGAGATCCCTCCAGCCGGAAACGAGGAGAAGCCCCTGTCCCGTTGCTTCATAACAGTCGTCATACATCTTGACCCAGGCATCATTACATTCGCTCCTGAGCTTCTGGTCATAAGAATGGGGAGCGGTAACGAGATCCGAAGGAACATAATCTTCGGGCACTGCATAATACTTGTTAACGAGTGCCAGGATGTCATCAGGATCGCTTATGATCTCGGCCCTTACCGTATAAGGATCGACAAAGCCGTTATACCATACGGGCTCATCGGATGTGGGTTCGATATATTGCGGTTCGGGTGTCGGTTCAGGCGTGATCTCGGGAGTTACTTCCGGAGTAGTCTCGATGATCTCTTCAGTGATGTCTGAAGACATAGGAGTCTGTTCAGTCATCTGCGAAGTTACGGAAGAAGCTGAAGATACAGGGATCACGTATGTCGTGTCAGAGGTCTCCGAGGGAGTACACCCTGAGATGATCCCCATAATGAACGTCACAAGAAGCAGATATGCGCCACGTCTCATTTATTCTCGTATTCCTTCTTCGTCTTTTCGTAGTTTTCGAGAGTTCCTATATCGATACAGTCGCCTGTTGCCTTGTAGGCATAGACAGGACACTTCTTGTAGAGCCATGAAGGGAAGTTGCCCGGAGCGTCCGGGGAGTTGCCTTCCTCGAGGTAAGTATCGATCAGCTTGATCGTATCTCTCTTATAGAAATATGTCGCATAGATCCCCCAGTGGCTCTTGGGTTCTTCAGGTTTTTCAGTCATGTCCAATATCATGCCGTCATCATCCAGGATAGCAACGGCGAGCTTCTGGAGCTGGTGCTTTTCAGGTACGTTTATCGCTACGAGAGTATCATATTTCTTCTGCTTGAAAAAACCGTACATCTCGTTGATGTCATAGGTAAAGATGTTGTCGCCTGCCATTATGCAGATGTCTTCGTCGATCTTCTTCTCGTCGATCGCAAACTTGATGTCGCCTATGGCGCCGCGCATGTTGTCGGGTGAATTCGTTCCGTCGTCAAGAACGCATATCGGAGCCTTGCCTGTTCTGTCGAGAGAATCGGCCCAATCCTGAAACATGGAAGCAAACTTGGAATTACTTATGAGTATTATCTCGCTTACGTCAGACAGACTGTCGATCGAATCGAGGATGTAATCTATTATCAGCTTTTTTCCGAGAGGAAGAAGCGACTTCGGCATATTCTCGGTCAAAGGATATAATCTTGTTGCGTAACCTGCGTTGAGTAAAAGTACCTTCATTAAAATCTCCAAATTGTTAAGATTGCTTGATTATACACCACAAAGGCCTCAAATCAAACCTTTGGGCGCTTTTTCGAAGCGTAGCTCATATTCCTCTTTTCCGCCTCGAAAACAAAATAACCGTCATCCTCGTATATCTTCACGCCGCCGAAGACCGATATGAGCTTGTTCTTGTACCAGTCTTTTCTCTTCGTGACCATATACATCTTGCCTCCGATCTTGAGACGGTTAAATCCTTTTTCGATAAAGGTCTTCGCCACCTTGAAATCGGTGTGATACGGAGGGTTGCTGAGTATCAGGTCAAAGTCGTTTCCGGGAACTTCTGAAAGAGCGTCCCCTGTTAAGACGAGAGCGCCTCCGAAGCCGTTGCGCTCCATGTTTTCGAGAGAGACGGAAGATGCGACCGGGTCTATGTCGGTCATGACGATATCTTGGGGCAACAGTCCGAAGCAGCACGCCGCGAGGGACACGATCCCTGCTCCGCACCCGAGGTCGAGAAGCTTCATTCCCGGCACGAAACCGACGTGCCTTAACATAGAAAGCGTCCCCCTGTCCGCCTCGTTTGGAGAGAACAGGGAGACTTTGGTTTCTACCGTGATTTCTTTGCCGTTGAAAACTGCTTTATACATCAGAGTTTGGACTGAACAAAGTCAGACATCTCTTTCTTAACGGTTGCGAGCCGGCCGAGGGCCGCATCTTTGCCGGAATGATAGATACCGAAGTAGATCTTGAGCTTCGGCTCTGTTCCCGAAGGACGTGCGCATGCCCAGTCGAGATCCTTGTCGCCGCCGAGCTCATAAAGAAGAACGTTGGACTTGACAAGATCTATGGGCTCCGTCTTTACGCCGTCTTCCGTGAAGATGTAGCGGACTGACTTTGCATAGTCCCTTACCGCCTTGACCTCAGGTCCACCGACGAGCTTTTTGGCTTCCTCGAGATTCTTGCAGTTCTCGAGTTCTTCTCTCATGGAGGCCATAGCTCCGGAGATCTTCTCGGAACCTTCCTTGCCTTCGAGAGTGAAGCTTACTGCTTCTTCAAATCCGTAACCGAACTTTGAATAGATCCTCTCGAGCCTGTCGAACAAAGTCTCACCCCTGTCGATGCTCTGAGCTGCCATTCCGCAGATGAGCATTGCGGCAACGACCGCATCCTTATCTCTTACGTTTAATCCGGAGAGGTAACCGTAGCTCTCTTCAAATCCGAACTGGAAGTGCTTATCGCCAAACTCGTCGTCGATCTTGATCCTCTCGCCGATGAACTTGAAGCCTGTGAGGACTTCCTGAAGCTCGACGCCGTAATATCTGCAGATAGGACCTGCGAGCTTGGTTGAAACGATCGTCGTAACCGCGAAGGAATTCTCAGGCAAAGTGCCTGCTTCCTTCTTGGAATCGAGGACATAATCCAGGAGCATGATGCCGACCTGGTTGCCCGTGAAAGGCTTATACTTTACTTCGCCGTCCTCAACGATCCTGCATGCGATACCTACACGGTCGGAGTCAGGATCCGTTCCGATAACGATGGAGGAATCGGTCTTCTTCGCGAGTTCGATACCCATGGCAAGAGCATTCGGATCTTCAGGGTTAGGAGTCTTGACCGTAGGGAAAGCTCCGTCAGGCTTCTCCTGTTCCTCGACTATGTGGATATTCTTAAAACCGATCTCCTTGAGGATACGTCTTACCGGCTTGTTGCCCGATCCGTGCAAAGGAGTATAGACGATGTTCATGTCTGACTGACGTGCGATGGCATCCCTGTCGATGACGAGCTCGGTGAGCATCTTTGTATAGTCGATATCGACCTGCTCGCCGAAGATCTCGATAAGTCCCGTCTTCATTGCTTCCTCATAAGAGATCATCTTGATGGTCCTTATGTCGGAGAAGCTCTCGATATTCTTCAATATCTCGGAAGCTGCCTCAGGCGGAACCTGTCCGCCGTCTTCGCCGTAGACCTTATATCCGTTATACTTCGGCGGGTTGTGTGATGCCGTTACCATAACGCCCGCAAAAGCCTTGAAATATCTTACCGAATAAGAGAGCATCGGAACAGGACGGAGCTCGTCGGAAAGGTAGACCTTAACGCCGTAAGCAGCGATGACCGAAGCGGTAACTTTTGCGAATTCCGGTGAGAAATGTCTCGAGTCAAATGATACCGCGACACCCTTTTTCATTGCCTCTTCGCCACTTGATACGATGTACTTGGCAAGTCCCGCGGAAGCCTTTGCTACCGTATAGATGTTCATCCTGTTGGTGCCTGCACCCAGGATACCGCGAAGTCCGCCGGTGCCGAACTCGAGATCCCTGTAGAATCTCTCCTCTATTTCCTTCTCGTCATCCTTGATGCCCAGAAGCTCTTCTCTGGTGCTCTCATTAAAGAACGGATCCGTGCTCCAGATCTCATACGTTTTACGATAATCCATAATGATTAACCTCCCAAACTTTATTGTGCTTTGCTTTCTGTTTTTATCTTTGTATCTTTCCTCGAGTCAAGGAATATATATGCCGCCAGAAGCACTATTCCGACGGCACTTACGGCGATGCCCGCCTTGATGCCCGGTGCTTCAAAACGAAGCTCGACCTTGTGATTTCCCGTTCCCGGATCGACTGCGATAAGAGCATCCTGATAGATCAGCATGTCGGTCTTTTTGCCGTCGACATAACAGGTCCATCCCTTCTCGTACGGGATCGTTGTAAGGAGGAGATCCTTCTCTCCCAGATCTGTCGTAAATGAAGCGATGCCGTTATCATATCTGTCCACTGTTACCTTGCTTTGATCCAGCGTCCAAAACATGGAAGAGAAATTATCGGGATCGACCGCTGCAAAATACATATCAAGATATGCGAATGTAGCTCTCTCGCAAGCTATCGTCATGACGATCTCCTGGCCTTCCTCGTAGTAGCCGAGTCTCGTGATCGTCGTGAAATAGGAATCAGGATAGACTGCATTTATGAGTTCCTTATTGATATAGATCTTGTTTCCGCTCTGCAGGGTATTGGACGACAGACAGAAATACTGCTCGCCCGTTTTCGTGACCTTGTACCTGACCGTGATCGCAATCGGAGCAGATGTGCTCTGGCGGTAATAGGTGTTCCTGTCCTGTACTGATTTTGACTGGTTCTCAAGTCCGAGCGGATCTTCGTAGCGGTCCGAACCGGAAGATGAGATATCGGCGTTGTCGACAGGCATCTTGCATGCGTTATAGACGGTCAGGTCTTCGTCCTTGACCTGATAGATGCCCTCGTAGATATCGCCCGTGAAGTTTTCCGGGAACATGGACTTGTACCACTTGTTCTGGAAGGCAAAATAATCCTTGTTATAGGATATCTTCTCGAGCATGTAGAACTCGTAATCCATCGCGCCCTTATCGACTGCAAAGCCGATCGGAAGGACGTTTCTGTTCTTATAGCTTCTGTAGAAATAATCCTTGCTGTCGGACGATACGAGGTCGGCGTTTCTATAATCCGCCGTCGAGATGACGTTTCCGACAGACAGGAAAGCATCCGTCGGCATGGATGCATATGTATAGTTATAGGCTGCATAATTGAAGTTCGTCATTATGCCGAGCTGTTTCATGAATCTTGCATATTTTCTGTTGCAGCTGGAATCAAAACTGCTCACGCCGTTTAATCCCGTGACGGTCTCGATCTCAAAAGCCGAATCGACCCAGAGATCCTCATCCTGCCATGCGCACTCTTCCGCGCCGACCCTGGCTCCGTCATTATATGTTGCTGCATACTGTCCCATCTCCATCGCCTGGAGGATATCCCTCTGATACTCGAGATCCGGAAGTCCGTTCGTAAAAGGCGTAAGGCCTTCGGCAGTCCTCGGTGCCATTCCGGCCGTCTCGAAAAGAACGAACAGCGCGAGAAGGAAGGCCGATATCTTCTGCATATTCTTAAGCTGCTCCGGCCACTTCGTTCTCTTGAGTGCCATGAAAACGAGAGCATAACCTGTCATAAGTCCGACGTTGAGGATGAAGAACCACTCGTTTTCGGAGATCTTTCCGAAGCTCTGCGTAACGAAGAGCAGAAGTATCATTATCACATATGTCTTGAGGATATCCTTGTTCGGGATCTCCTTGATCTTTTCGAAGACCTTAAGGGTTAAAACGAGCATGACAGGGATAAAGACGAATGAGTATCTGTGACAGAACCAGTTCGGAGTATCGAAAGCCTGCCACATCTTGTCGATCAGCGTCACATTAAAAGAGATGAACATGAGAAGGAATACTGTTCCGTAGAAGATCTTCTCCTTCTTTTCGAAAACCTTCGAGATAAAGAACAGAAGGATCAGCATCGTCACCGTAAGGCTCACGAAGATATAAGGAAGATTGCTCCCGAGTGTCTCGAATTCACCGACATTTCCGAAGAAGATCTGATCTAAGATATCGATGCCCTTGAACTGGATGAAATCCGCTTTGGCTTTTTCCTTCAGGACGTCCCTGTTCCTTAATACGTCAAGGACTACCGGGATTATGAGCGCACATGAGGCAAGGATACTTAAGACAGCAAGAAGGATGAACTTGAGGCACTTTCGTATGATGCCCTTGACATCGATGCCGTTTTCGATGACGGAGATATAGATAAGCCTTCCCGCAAGGTAGAAGAAACTGAAGATCCCGACCATGTAGGAAGCATAGAAATTCGATATGAAAAGTATGATGAGCGTTACCGCGATCCCGGTCTTTTTGTTCTCCCCGATATAGAGCTCGATAAAGTAGAGCAAAAGAGGAAGGAGCATGTAGGCATCAAACCACAGGATGTTGAAAAGGAAGATGACCGAATAGGATGTAAATGCATATGTGACAGCAAAGAGCATCGGCCAGTTGCTGTTCTTGTCAGTTGACCTCTTCTGAAGGAAGATGCACATAAAACATGCACCCAGCGAGAGCCTTATGGTGCAAAGAAGAGCTACCGCGATATTGATCATATTGGCCGGGAAGATAAGGACCAGGATGTTAAGCGGGCTCGCCATATAATAACCGAACGTCGACATGAAGTTCTTGCCGCCGCCGAGGGTGTTGTCATAAGAGAAAGTGGATATCAGATCATGTATGTCCAGATGAAGAAGATGGGTCTTGAACCTGACGAGATAAGGGGCATACTGCGATCTGAGGTCGCTCACGAGAAGGGAATGCTCGCCGAAGGGTGCCATGTTGTTATACATGAGCACGAACAGCATGAGAAAAAACGTGGCGAAGAAAGTAAGGAGCGGAAGTATCGTCAGCTTGGAATTCCTGTCCGTCTTGAGACTTCTCTGTCTCCTGCGGGAATCCTTCACATTAAGACTTGCCAATTCTTTCATCTGATCCTCCCCGTATTATCGCAGATCCCTGGGAAATGCATGATCAACCATAATATTATAATATAAGCTCAGCCCGTTTTCCACGTCAGGGCCTTATTTCCTGATAGTAAAAGCAGGCCAGCTGCGTCCTGTCGCGCAGGTCGAGCTTGTCAAGGACCGAGCTCATCATGTTCCTCACGGTCCCTTCGCTCAGGAACATCTTCTCCGCGATCTCCTTGTTGGAGAGCCCGTCGGCAACGAGTTCGATCATCTGCTTTTCCTTTTCGGTGATGCCATGCGCCTCATAATCGAACTTCTCTTTGCGGTTCATGATGTCCGGGAGCTTTTCCACTATCTTTCCGCCGAACACGGTCTGTCCGTCAAAGATCGCGCGCACCGTCGCGGGAAGTCCCTTGCAGTCCTGCTTCAGAACGTATCCCTTCACGCCGAGCTTGAGCGCCCTGTTTATGTATTCGTCATCGAGAAATGTCGTAAGAAGAAGTATCTTTGCATCCGGATCTTCTCTTATGATCTTCTCGCCCGCCTCGAGCCCGTTCATGTCCTCCATCCTGATATCCATCAGAAGGACATCGGGCTTAAGCTTTTTATATAATTCGACTCCTTCCCTGCCCGACGTTCCCGTAGCCTCAACAACTATCGGATCGCCGACCTTGTCCGTCTCCAGGATTATCTTGAGCGACATGGAGACCAGCGGATCGTCATCAACGATAATAACTCTCATTTCCTGCTCATCCTTTCTTCGGGATCATTACCCTGACCCGGAATCCCGACCTGTCAGCCGAGATATTTGCTCTTCCTCCGAGAGATTCGCATCTTGTTATTATATTGTCAAGTCCGATCCCTTCGTTGCCGGAGTAACGGTCATAAGTCATATCCTTGTTCTTTCCGTTATCCTCGACGAGCAGCCTCCAGAAAGTCTTGTTCTCTATGAACTCGACCTTGACCTTGTCACCCGTCGAATATTTGATGATATTCGTCACCGCTTCCTTGAGTATCGAGAGCACGGCATTCTTTGTCTCGTTCGGTATCGACGATTCGATCATCGTATCGACTTTGCAGCTGAATCTGTCAGGAAGGGTCTTAACGATATCGTTGATCCCTATCGAGATATCTATCGACTCGCTGTGAAGCTCGTGCACGCTCTTTCTTACCGCCGTCATCGCCTCGTTCATCGTGTCCCCGACCGAGTCGAGCATCGGTGCGATATCTTCGTCCTTATTGATGACCTTTATCGCCTCCATCTGAACGAGGGATCTCGTCAGCATATGTCCTATGTTGTCGTGGATCTCCCTCGCGATCCTGTTGCGTTCCTCGAGCGTCGCGAGATAGATCTTCTCGTCTTCCTTTTCCCTGTCCTGCTTCCTTTTTTTCTCTGTGTCAAAAACATCCGATCTCGCATCGTTGAGACTGCTCGCGAGAGTTCTCTGCCTCTCATCGCGGTAAGCCCACCGAAGTCCCATCGGGACCGCCGTGACCGTCACAATGATAAGCGGCGCATCAGGTATCAGCGGGATGCAGGATATGATGACCATGACAGCTTCTGCTATGCTGAAGACGATGTCCGATGCCTTCCTTCCTTTTCGAAAAAGATATTCCTTTGACGAGGCATATGAATATGCGATCATCGGGAAAGTATAAGCGATCTCTTTTCTCTTCAGGACCAGGAACAGTATGACCGCTGTTACCCCGCAGCCGAGAAGGAAGATGTCCTTACGGAAAAGATCCGTCGCAGATCCCGCGAAAAGGATCAGAAGGACCGCGACGACCATTCCCGTTACCGACAATCCGCTCGTGAAGAGTAACGCGATCAAAACAAGAAAAAGTATCGATTTGTCAATTATCCTGCCTGTCATTCTTATATGTTAGCACAAGAAGCACCCTGTCGATTATCTTATTTCTTGAGTTCCGTCCTTACTCTTGAGACGACTGCCGTTCCGAGGCAGAAGACTGCGATAAAGAGGATCTGGATGCCGAAGCACTGGAACATCTTCACCTTGTCAAATACCTCATATCCCTGTGAGTGCGTCATGTTGTTTACGACTACGAACCAGTATGTAGGGATGAACTTCGCGACGGCGATGATCTTGTCGCCCAAAAGGAACTGTGGAACGAATCCGCCTGCGAGGAAGCTGAAGCTCAGGCCAACCAGGATCGCGATCATGTTGATGCTCTTGTTCGAGAAATTGAATGACGTGAGGAACGCGACCAGTGCGCAGGATGAGAGAACTGCGAGAAGATCGTTTACCGCGATGACCCAGAAGAAGTCCCTGACAGTCGAGCTGTTCATGCCGCCGATGAGATTTGCGAGAAGTATCAGGATGTAGATGACAAATCCGGATGTCACGAGACCTGCCATATTGATGAACGTTCTCTTTCTCCTGGAGACCGGTCCTGCCTCGATACGTCTGCTGAGATTCTCCTCCATCGCATTTACGATGATGACGCCTGCAGACATGCACATGACGGTAAAGACGATATACCAGATGTTCTGGTTCATGTATAAGAGCATGTATGATTCGTTCTGCTTTTCAACCTTCTTGGTGTTGACGACGACTTCCGCGTGCGACTTCAGAGCGTCCCTTGTCTTCGCTGCCGAAGTCTCGGGATCAAATCCCATGCCGATATATGTCCTGAACGTGTTGACATAATTGTTGATCTGATTTGCAAGAACATAGGACTGTGCGCCCGAAGGAAGATCGGAGATGTAATCGATACCGCTCTCCTTGCCGTTCAGGACTTTCTCTTCGAAGCCCTTCTCGAACTTGAACTCGTGCATATAGACTCTGAAGAACATCAGATCCTCGACCTTGGTCTCCGATACGTCCTTTACGTCAACTGCCGTGTTGCTCTCCTTAAGGAAGCTGATGAGTCCGCGGCTTAATGCCGAATCGTCTTCATCCACATAACAGATGGTGAAGTTTGCTTCCTCAAAGACTCCGGATGACTGGTCGGAATTAAATAAAGTGAGCATGCCCATGAGGAGACCGAAGATTACGAGATATGACAGTATGACTGCTTTGTATTTGATAAGGAGCCTGAAAAAAGTCTTATAAAGATGCATATGTCTCCCTCCTTAAGATGATTATCGATGCGGTGAGCATGACAAGCGATGCAATGGTCAATATCAGAAGATTCATCGCCAGGTCGCCTTTGTTTTCGCAAAGAAGGATCCTGTAGAAGATCTTGTTGAAGATCGTTGCCGGATTGATCCTGTTAATGACCGGCGCGTATTTCTCGATATATCCCGGAAGCGATACGATCATCTCACCCGAGATAAATACTGAGAGCATTACAAAGCCAAGTGTCTTGTTCTCTCTCGACTGAACGTCGCCTTTGAAGAACATTCCGAGAAGGATGCCCAGGCAGATCGAGAATACCGTCGTTGCCACGATCGCTATCGCTATGATGCCCGCCTTCGAGGCTATGTCGATGCCTATGACGAACTGCATGAACAGAAGGTGAACTGCTGTTTTCGCGAGGGATGATACAAGCTGCGCGAAAAGGCAGTAAACGACCATCCTTGTCTTTGATGATGATGACAGCGCAACTCTCATGGCAGAACCCGCAACGTCGGCACGAACAGTCGCGAGGACCCTCAGTCCGAGTGCATAGTCAAAGAGGATTCCCATGACGAGAGTGGATACGTAGTACCACATGTAGACATCCGCTTCCTCTTCCTTTTCCATGGCGATATAATCGAGTCTGTTTCCGAGGCTTTCCGTGATCTCTCCGATCTTTGCAGGATCAGTCTTCAGGCACTCGTTTATTATGTCCATGTTGAACTTGTAAGTGTCTGCGATCTCTCTCGCGATCATGCCGGTCGCAACGCCGTATTTCTCGCCTAAGTGAACCGTGATATCCTCATCTCCGACAACGTAGTAGAAATCGTAATCCCCGTTGTCAAGCCCTGCAGATGCTTCCTTTTCATCCGTATACGATACCTCGACCGTAAGCCCGTCTTCGCTGTCCTGTTTTGACAGCTCATCCATCACGGTCTTGAAGTTCTCCTGATAGATTCCGCTTCCGTCCAGGACCACCGCGATCTTTCTTGTATCGAGAGTGTTTTCCGACGAGGAGATGTTGCTGAACGTCAGCTTAAAAAGACTCATGAGCGCGATAGGAAAGATCAGTCCCCACAAAAGGTTCGTCTTATTGCGCAATACCATCTTCATAAAATGTTTAAGCATATTTCCGTCCTCTTACTCGTCTCTCAATTCTTTGCCCGTGATCTCAAGGAAAACGTCATTCAAAGTAGGCTGTTCCGAATAGATGTTTCCGATATCGAGTTCCTCTTTCTGAAGGAATGCGATGATGTCCGTTACGACGTGCTTTCCTTCTCCGGACTCGGCCTTCAGGATGCCGTTCTCATAGCTTACGGAATAAACATTTCCCATGGCTTCGATCTCTGATATGTTCTTCTCGGTAAGACCCGATACTTCGATCGTTATTGATTCATTCTTCTTGATCATCTTCTTAAGTTCTTCCGGTGTTCCCGTCGCGATCACCTGACCCTTGTCAAGTATCGCAAGCCTCGTGGCGAGCCTGTCAACTTCCTCGATGTAATGTGTCGTATAAACGATCGTCGCGCCCTGATCCCTCAGTTCCTCGATGCCGTCCAGGATCTTGTTCCTGCTTTGAGGATCTACTGCCACCGTCGGCTCGTCGAAAAATATGAGCTTCGGCTTATGAGCTATTCCGCAGGCGATGTTGAGTCTTCTCTTAAGACCTCCGGAAAGCTTCTTCGGTCTGAACTTTACGAAATCATTGAGGCCTACAAAATCGATCGCCTCGTCAACATATTTCTTTCTCGTTTCCTTATCCTTTATGTAAAGGCCGCAGAAAAAATCGATGTTTTCGCGGACCGTAAGTTCTTCATATACCGCAACTTCCTGAGGAACGACTCCGATCATCCTTTTCAGGTCGTAAGCCTTCGGTGTCATCTTCTTGCCGAAGACCTCGATCTCACCTTTGTCGTATGAGAGGAGCGACAGGATGCAGTTGATCGCCGTGGACTTGCCCGAACCGTTAGGTCCCAAAAGTCCGAATATCTCTCCCTCGTTTACCGTCAGATCCAGATGCTCGAGAGCTACGAGCTCCTTATATTTCTTTACCAGACTCTTTACTTTAATGACTTCCATCTGATATGTCCTCCTTGTTTCTTATGATCCCATTTTCCGACATATCGCGTTCTTCCTGTAGTGCTTTGAATAACTGATTTCATATGACAAATGTCATTTCTTCCCAAATAAACATCCACCGGCATTGAGGGTTTGTATTATTTCTCTTATATCCGCTCTTTTCTCTTGGAAGAATACTTTTCTTCTGTACTTTGGAGCGAATACTACATGATATTTACAGTTCCATTTTGTGTGTGCTAGACTTTTTGCGTCGGAATTCTTTTCTGA
>JAILNZ010000156.1 GCA_024691135.1 Clostridiales bacterium | reverse complement strand
TGAACTGTATCTCTCCGGACGGACTTACCAGGATAAGTTCCAGTTCGGGATAGACCTCGGCGCCTTCGCCTTTTTTCACATCGAAGGCTTTATCCATAACTTCGGGGAAGGTCTGCTGCATGTAGCCGAATACGTAGGATTTGGCATTGGAATCCCATTCTTCCATCTCATCAAGAAGGATCTTAAAGTATCCTTCTGCAACCTTTGCGCTGTCATCCTGTAACGGGTCAGTCTCGAGCATAACGTCGATCTTTTTGCCCATCCAGCTTACTTTGCCTTCGAAGATCTCGGTAAGCTCGTCATACTTAAGGAGATCCCCGTTAGGAAGAAGGATAATGTTTTCCATATGTCTACCCCCTTTTTCGACGATCAGGATCAATATCAAACAACACTTCCATTATATCCCAAAAAAGCCTAAAACTAGGAATTGAAAGCAATTTGCAGGTTGAATTTACAGTTTCTTTTCAATTTCAGCCCTTGATCAGGATCCCTGCTTCTTCACCTTTACTACGAACAAAGGAAGAAACGAGCTTATATTCATCGTGTCCCGAGAGGTGCTCCACAAAAAGCGGCGTGTCGGGTCCGAGCCGTTCGACCATCGGCAGGATCTTTCTGTAATCGATTACTCCGCCGCCCGGTCTGGTCTCGTGGATCAAAGTCGTATATGCCTGTTCCATGATGACGTCCTTGCCGTGAATGCTCTTTATATACGGACCGAGGAGGTCAAAGCAGTGACCGATGAAATCGATATGCCTGCAATATCTCTCGGGGCAGTTGATCATATTGACGAAGTCGAGATGGACCGCAAAAGCATCTCTTCCGACATCTTTGATGAGCTTTAAGTATGCTTCGGGCGAATCGGGTACCATCCAGGGCATAGGCTCGATCGTATAGAAAGTGTTCTTCGGATCTACGGCATCTATGATCTCTCTTACGCTGTCGACAGCAAGAGCATAGAAATCCTCCGAGTAATTCTTTTCAGAGAAACCGTCCCAGATTTCCGAGGCCGAGCCGATGATGTTGACGCAGCAGCAGGCCTGAAGTTCGTCGGCCAGATCGAGCTGGGCTTTTGCATATTCCATCGCGTTCCTGCGCTCGGTATCATCAGTTGACAGACAGTTTCTCCATACACCGACTTCGCCGATCAGGAGATCAGCTTCGGAAGCAGCTTTTTTATATGCCGCTCTTTTTTCTGTGCCGCTCTTATGATCAACAGGCGCGAGGACTGCGCTGTATCTGAGTTCTTTTACGATCTTCACCCATTCTTCCGGATCTTTATATGGCAGTTCGACTGCTCCACCAAGTCTCATATTGATGCCTCCGTCTTAGAAATCTCTCTTGTGTATAACGCTTCCGTCAATATCATTAAGTTTGGAAGCGCCCGTCCTTGCCATCGTCGATCTGAGCTCGCCTGTTATCGCCGTTATCTTGTCGCAGACACCCTGAGCACCGTTTTCGCGGAGAGGATCCATGATCGCCCTTCCGACACATACCATATCGGCTCCGAGCGCGAGCGCCTTGAAGGCATCCATGCCGTTTTCGATACAACAGTCAACGAATATGGGCATCTTGTCCCCGATGACCTTTCTGATCTCAGGCAGGACCATGAGCGGCGGGACCGCGCTTGGCATGATGCCGTGATGATGCGATACGATGATGCCTGAAACACCGATCTCAAGACATTTCAGGGCATCTTTTACGCTCAGTACTCCCTTAATGATAAAAGGAAGTTTTGTGCTCTCGATAAAGGATCTGAGTTCATCCGAAGACTTCGGCCTCATCGGAAGACCCGTGACGACATCGTAATCACCCGTTGAAGAGAAGGCATGGTCGATATCCATTCCGAGAGCGAAAGCCCCGGCTTCTTCGGCCTCGCGGATCTTGCTTATCACAGCGGCATTATCTTTGTGGGGCTTGATGATCTTTATGACCTTCGCGCCCGTGTCGCACATCGCCTTGATCTCGTCTTTACCGCCCATTCCTGAGAAGCAGAGAGCTCCTGCCATCTTTGCCCCGAGCGCCATATTCGCCATGCCGTCCGGCGCCGTATTATTCAGATGCGATAGAGCCGCCGTAGCAACAGGCGTGGAAAACTCCTGCCCGAATAGCGTCACCTTCGTATCGGGCATCACGCTGTCAATATGCCTCATCTCGAGAAGAAGGCTGTCAAAATAATCTCTGGTGATCTTGTTTGAATCGCAATCCATGATGTGTCCCCCTTACCGGTCGTTTACTAAAGTCTAACATATTAATCTCCTTTCCTGCATTTTCGATGAAATGCTCCTTTAAAACAAAACAGAATATTGATAATTATTCCCTCTTCCAGGTAAAAATCCTTGTACGATTTCAGAACTCATTTTCATATAATAAGAAGGGTTATTTCTGTTGGCGATTGTAGTGTAAGGAGTGAAGGAATCATGAATAGAGGAGACATGTCTTCATATGTGCAAAAAGACAAGATCATTACGAATATCAAAGTCTCTATAGCCGCAATAGTATCAGCATTAGTCAGCTTGGCCGCAAACTGGTTATTTGACGGTCATTTCGTGTGGGCAATAATCATAACTGCTTTTCTGGTCACATTTTCAATAGTGATCATTATATTCTTGAACGTGTATGAAAAGAGAGTCAGCATCCTGGCAATCATGAATAATGATATCAGCCGCAAGAAATATCAGGAGGCTGCAAAACTCGGTTATTCGGTAAGCCGTGCTTTTTTTCTTGCAGGCAAGAACAAGGAAAGATCCAATATTGCCAAGAAGGTCATCGAAGCCCTCAATAAACTTAACGGCAGGATTATGATCAACAGGAAGACATATGATGTCGAGATCCTTAAGGCACACATCCTTATAGATGATTATGCCTGGTCACTTTACCTTACTGACCGGTTCAACAAAAAGGAAGATGCCGAGTTTAATATCAAAAAAGGCATTAACAGCAGCGTATGCCTTTCTTTGAGAAAAAAGAAAGCAGATACATATTACACTACCTTCAAAGGCCTTCGTCACTTATTTGCCATGGTTATCGAGAACTTCCATAAAGAACCGATAGAAGTCCTTAAGTTTGATCGCGAACTGTTAAACGATTATAAGACAAAGATCGAGTATTATGGCGGTCTCTTAGGTTATCTGATTGATGAAAAGATCATGTATGATACCGAGAAGACTCAGGGTTATATCGATGCATTTAAGAACATTACCTTGGAAGCAGAGAACTACCGATCTTACCTCTCTGACTTCAGGGCCTGGTGTATTTACGAAATATCCGAGAAGCATCCTTTGCTTTTCTCAACGTATATGTTCAGGATCCTTTACCTCACGGGACTTCACAAGATTAACGTGATAGAAAACAATATCAGTAATTCCCCCAAACTCCTGGAATATGCCAGGGATCTCTCGGTTGAGATGACAATGGGATATGCAAATGACCCCTTGGACTACGAGTGGTTATTTGAAAAGGGAGAGTATTTTGACAGCACTCGTAAACATCTTGAGTTCTCCTGTATCCAGAAAGATCAGGAACGTTTTGTCAAAGGCTGCTATATGATCGGATTTGTTGCGAAAGAATTTGATGAGCGCAATTATCTGAACTTTGCAAACAAAGCATATAAGAAAGCTATATCGCTCTGTAAGGATATCAACAGGACTGATATCTACTTAGATGCCCAGAAGGACAGGATCCTTATAAAAGAGCGACTTCTTAATATAGATAACAAGTACAATACTAAGAATGCACGTATTGAAGGACTTAATGAGCTGATAGAGAAGGTCGATTCTGCAAAAAAGGAATATACGGATTATCTTGGCCATACTGACAAAGAGACAGACAAGTATTTTAAGGAAAAAAAGAAGCAGTTCAGGCAGCAGCTGTCTTCACTCCAAAAAAAGTAACTTCGTAAGCCTTCCCAGAGCTTCATTTACGAGGCTCCTGCGGCATGCGATATTCATTCTTATGAAGTCCTCCCCGCTCTTTCCGAAAAAGCTTCCCTCCGAGAACCTGATGTGGGTTTTATCAAGAAGATACTTTGCGGGATCTTTTACGCCGAGAGAAGATGCATCGATCCACATGAGGTATGTTCCTTCAATGTCCATGACCTTGAGCTTTGTATCCTTAAGGCGGTCCTTCACGAGTTCGATGTTGCCTTCAAGATACCTGAGGAGATCTTCGAGCCAACCTTCGCCGTAGGTATATGCTGCTTTGGTCGCGGCTATTCCCATAATGTTCAGACCGAATGCGCCTGTTGTCAGTGACATCTTATCGACTTCATGTCTCATGCCGTCATCTGCGATTATGATATTGGCCGCCTGGATCCCCGCAAGATTAAATGTCTTAGTCGGTGACGTGCAGGTCACGGTGATCTTATTTATCTCGTCCGACAGGGAAGCGATCGGTATATGTCTGTTGCTCCCGTATACAAAATCGGCATGTATCTCATCGGATACTATGATCACGTCGTTTTTTACGCAGATATCGCCGATCCTTGTGAGCTCGTCTCTCGTCCATACCCTGCCTGCGGGATTATGAGGGTTACAGAGGATAAACATCTTCACGTTGTTTTCCGTGATCTTTCTTTCCATATCGTCAAAATCGATATCATAATGCGTTCCTTTTCGAGAAAGATCGGAGATAACAAGGTTCCTGCCGTTGCCTTTAACAGCCCTTGCGATGGGACCGTACAAAGGCTCGAGAATAAGTATATGATCCCCTGTCGAAGTTAAGGATCTGATGACAAGGGATATTCCCAGAACGACGCCCGGAAGCTTAAGGACGGTCTTCGGATCGACATCGTAGTCATACCTTCTTTTGAACCAGCCTGTAAGCGCCAGGTCGTAGGAACTGTCTGCTTCGCTGTAGCCGAAGATGCCTCTTTGCGACAGGGACGAGAGAGCTTCCCTGACTTCTTCGGGGCATCTGAAATCCATGTCGGCGACCCACATGGGTATGAGGTCGTCGATGCCCGCGATCTTACCATATTTAATATCTTCGGGAGTGTCCCTTGTGATGATCTCGTCAAAATCCGTCATAGAAGTTATACCTCGTAAACTGTCGTAAATAATTATACCATGTCACAGTTCAAAGACTATGATCTCCGGGTTGTTGAAAAACCTCGGAAGCGGCGTGCTCTCACGGGCCAGCCCCCTGCTTACGATAAGACCGGTCCCGTTCTTAAGTTCATAGAATCCGTTTATGTACTTCGGGAAAAGACCCTGGTTCGGCGCATAGACACCCCTGTTGACAAAAGGGATACGGAACTGTCCCGCATGCGCATGCCCCGACAGGATCAGGTCAAAATCATACCTCTCATAAACTTCGATCTTCTCCGGCCTGTGGGACAGAAGGATCTTATATGAATCTTCCGAAGTCTTCGAAAAAGCATTGTCCAGTTCCTCGATCCAATCCTCATCAGACATAAATGTCGGATCGTCGACTCCGCAGATGTCGATCTTCCTGCCTTTGACCGTGATGCTGCTTAAGTCTCCCCTAAGGACCGTTATGCCTATGCTCTCCACATAACTGCACATGTCTTCGACTCTTCCGCTCCAGTACTCATGATTGCCGGTAACATAAAAGCATATGTATCTGCCCGCGATCTTTTCCAGAAACTCCTTCGCGTTGTCATCTTTTTTCCTGTCGTCAAAGATATCCCCCGAGAGAAATACGATATCAGGCTCTTCCTTATCGACCAACTTAACGAGATCCTTCTGATCCCTGCCGTAATAACACGAATGAAGATCCGTTATGAGGATGCACCTTATTCCCGATGAAGATCCGGGAAGCTCTATGTTTTCGACAAGAGGGAATTCAAATATGAGGGTGAGTATCAGCATCACCGCTATAAAAGATAACAATACGATAAGAGTCTTCTTTTTCATTCCCTTCAACCTCAGTATAGATATGTTCAATTATAATTCAGACAAGTTGCCCGGACAAACATATTATACTATGTTTTTGTTCTTCATGATACCGAGTTGGAATAATTTTTTATCGAGAAACGATAAATTTTTATTGCAATTCGTTTTTGACTCTGTTATTATGATGTCAACATGGAGGTACAGGAATATGAAATCTAAGTTACTTAAGATCATCTCAACGATCATGATGTCATTTGTCGGGATCATTGCGCTCGTCTTCCTCATCATATACCTGATATTGCCGGTAATAACTTACCTTCTCGTAAGTGCTCACGCATTTCTCTTCTTCTTTATCCTTCTGGGAATACGTTCATATGAGCACTACAATCCGCTCCTTGGCTGGTCGATCGCTTTTTTGATCGCACTGTCGATCAATATATTCTTCATCTCGAATATTCATATGCCGGTAAGCACGAATATAAAATGGCGTTATCCGCAGGCACTCAAATACGCCTGTGATTATGATACATCTGCAGAGTTCCTCCCGTGGGAACTTCCCGACTCGGCTCATGACGTTCATTTTGAATTCGTGCCGACTATCCTTCAGGGCGGAGGTCATATGTGCGTCGGATTCAAAGCTGATGAAGAATACATAAATGATCTCAGAAACAGGCTTGAATCTGAAGCAAATTACGTCGTCGCTTATAGAGACATGCAGTCGCTCAGCGATGAAATCGTCAAGGAAAACCCGGAATATTCCTCAGGCATTACGGTATTTGAAGGGACCACAGGAGAAGACCATCCGGATGCGACCGTATATGTCCTCTATACGAATTACAACTGGAATCATCCGCACGGACAGGCAGTCTTCATAAGCGGTGATTATGTCTTCTTCTCTGAGGAATGACTTTTGCTTCCGAGAGTACAGTTCTGGAAAAAACGGGTAGTTTTTTGTAAATCTTTTACAGGATTTCTTCGTATTTTTCCAGGGCTGTAAAATACGGAGTTATGTCCGTATAATGGTGTAAATTCAAAACAAAAGAAATGAGTCATCTTTGACCCTGTATAATGTTTGTTACCACACAAATAAACAACAGGAGGTGC
>JAILNZ010000138.1 GCA_024691135.1 Clostridiales bacterium | reverse complement strand
TGTATCGGAGCAGATCATCTCACGGAAAGCAGCGATCCTGTCTTCCTCGAAGAACATGTGCTCTGTACGGCAGAGACCGATACCCTCAGCACCGAGCTCACGAGCCTTCTTAGCGTCCTTAGGTGTATCTGCGTTTGTTCTAACCTTGAGAACTCTATACTTGTCAGCCCACTCCATAACGCGGCCGAATGTGCCTGCGATCTGAGCGTCTACTGTAGGGATGATACCGTCGTAGATCTTACCTGTGGAACCGTCGATGGAGATGTAATCACCCTCAACATATGTCTTACCAGCGAGTGTGAACTTCTTATTAGCCTCGTCCATGTTGATGTCACCGCAACCGGATACACAGCATGTACCCATACCACGTGCAACAACTGCAGCGTGTGATGTCATACCGCCACGGACTGTGAGGATACCCTGGGATACCTTCATACCTGTGATATCTTCAGGAGATGTCTCAAGTCTTACGAGAACAACTTTCTTTCCTTCTGCTGCCCACTTCTCTGCATCTTCTGCTGAGAATACGATCTGGCCGCATGCTGCTCCAGGGGAAGCACCGAGTGCCTGAGCGATCGGCTTAGCGTCCTTAAGAGCCTTAGCGTCGAACTGAGGGTGCAAAAGTGTATCGAGATTACGAGGATCGATCATGGCAACTGCCTCAGCCTCTGTTCTCATTCCCTCGTCAACGAGGTCACAAGCGATCTGGAGCGCTGCCTGAGCTGTTCTCTTACCGTTTCTTGTCTGGAGCATGTAGAGCTTACCGTGTTCGACTGTGAACTCCATGTCCTGCATGTCTCTGTAGTGCTTCTCGAGGATGTTGCAAACATCAACGAACTGCTTGAATGCCTCAGGGAACTTCTCTTCCATCTCAGCGATCTTCATAGGCGTACGGACGCCTGCAACAACGTCCTCACCCTGAGCGTTTGTAAGGAACTCACCGAAGAGGCCCTTGTTACCTGTAGCAGGGTCACGCGTAAATGCAACACCTGTACCGCAGTCATCACCCATGTTACCGAAAGCCATGGACTGTACGTTTACGGCAGTACCCCATGAATAAGGGATATCGTTATCACGGCGGTATACGTTAGCACGCGGGTTGTCCCAGGAACGGAATACGGCCTTGATAGCGCCCATGAGCTGTTCCTTAGGATCTGTCGGGAAGTCAGAACCGATCTTAGCCTTGTACTCAGCCTTGAACTGGTTAGCGAGTTCCTTGAGGTCGTCAGCTGTGAGCTCAACGTCCTGCTTAACTCCGCGGTCAGCCTTCATCTTGTCGATCAGTTCCTCGAAGTACTTCTTACCGACTTCCATAACGACGTCGGAGTACATCTGGATGAATCTTCTGTAGCAGTCCCATGCCCAGCGGGGGTTATTGGACTTCTCAGCGATTACGTTTACAACCTCTTCATTAAGACCGAGGTTAAGGATCGTATCCATCATACCCGGCATGGATGCACGAGCACCGGAACGAACGGAAACGAGGAGAGGATTCTCAAGATCTCCGAACTTCTTGCCGGTGATCTCTTCCATTTTCTCTATATACTCAAGGATCTGAGAAAAGATCTCGTCGTTGATCTTTCTGCCGTCCTCATAATACTGAGTACATGCTTCTGTGGTGATCGTGAAGCCCTGAGGAACCGGAAGTCCGAGGTTTGTCATTTCAGCGAGGTTTGCGCCCTTACCGCCGAGAAGTTCACGCATTTTTCCGTTTCCTTCTGTGAATAGGTAAACATACTTTGTCATAGTTGTTTGTCCCTGCCTTTCGTTTTATATTTTTTTATTTGTATACTTGTTTCAGGCTGATCTTTTCTTGTCTGAAAGATCAGAAATCGAATTTGCCTTCGAAGAATTCCTCGAGCTTGTCGATCGGGAATCTGATGTTGCCAGGCTCATATTCCACGTTCTTCATGGAATCACGCTCACGGATCGTAACGCAACCGTCCTCCAGTGAATCGAAGTCGAAGACTACGCAGTAAGGAGTACCGATCTCGTCCTGACGGCGGTATCTCTTACCGATTGACTGTCTGTCATCGAATTCCACCATGTACTTCTTGGACAGCTTCTCGAAGATAGGCTCGCAGTTCTCGGACAGCTTAGCTGACAGAGGAAGGATACCGATCTTGATCGGAGCCAGTGCCGGATGGAAATGAAGTACCGTACGGACATCTTCCTTGTCACCGTCGACGATCTTTTCCTCGTCATATGCGGAGCAAAGGAATGCGAGCGTTACACGGTCAGCACCGAGTGACGGCTCGATAACGTAAGGGATGTACTTCTCGTTCTTGTTAGGGTCAAAATACTGGAGATCCTGCTTGGAGAATTCCATATGCTGCTTAAGATCGTAATCTGTACGGTCTGCGATACCCCAGAGCTCGCCCCAGTCAGTGAACGGGAATGCGAACTCGAAGTCCGTTGTTGCTCTCGAGTAGAAAGCAAGTTCTTCCTTGGCATGGTCTCTCGTACGGAGCTCTTCTTCCTTGATACCGAGGTTGATGAGCCAGTCGTGACAGAATGTCTTCCAGTAGTCGAACCACTCGAGGTCTGTACCCGGCTCGCAGAAGAACTCGAGTTCCATCTGCTCGAACTCACGTGTACGGAAGATGAAGTTCCCCGGTGTGATCTCGTTTCTGAATGACTTACCGATCTGGCAGATACCGAACGGGATCTTCTTTCTGGCTGAACGCTGAACGTTACCGAAGTTAACGAAGATACCCTGTGCCGTCTCAGGTCTCAAATATACTTCATTGGTGGAATCTTCCGTTACACCTATGAATGTCTTGAACATGAGATTGAACTTACGGATGTCTGTGAAGTTATGACCGCCGCATACAGGACAAGGAATGTTCTTCTCCCTTATATATGCGACCATGTCCTCAGGGCTCATACCCTCTACGGATACGCCCTCTATTCCGTTTTCCTTGTTCCAGTCCTCTACGAGATTATCTGCACGCTGTCTTGATTTGCACTGCTTGCAGTCGATGAGAGGATCGGAAAATCCTCCGACGTGGCCTGAAGCTACCCAGGTCCTCGGATTCATGATGATCGCAGCATCGAGACCTACGTTATAAGGGCTCTCCTGGACGAACTTCTTCCACCATGCTGCTTTTACGTTATTCTTGAGCTGTACGCCCAAAGGACCGTAGTCCCATGAATTGGCAAGACCGCCGTAGATATCCGAACCCGGATATACAAAACCTCTTGTCTTGGCAAGGGCTACGATCTTTTCCATTGATTTTTTCTCTGGCATATTACTTTATTCCTCGGTTCCTCGATTGATCATGCTTCCTCTTCGGAAATCTCTTCATCAGAGAGTTCCTCATCGCCGTCCGTTACGTCAGGCACTTCGTCGAAGCTCTCTACTACTTCGATCATGTCGAGACCCGTTGCATCCTCGGAAGAATTGTCCTCCCTGATCTCGGACGTTGACTCATACTGGATGGCACGCTCGAGCTCACGCTGTCTCTCTGCTTCTTCCTTGGCGAGCTGTGCTGCTCTCTCGGCATCTCTTGCAGCCTTTGTCTTCGGAACCTTGATCTCCTTGGACTTGTCACCCTTGATGCAGACTACCTTGTCCTGTGCGATCTCCTTGCAGGCGAGCGATACCATGTTCGCGGCCTTATCAGGGATCATCGGCTGTCCGCCTTCAACGAGCTGACGTGCACGCTTGCTGACGAGAACTACGAGTTCGTATGCGCAGTCTGCCTTTGGCAAAATCTTCTCGATCGATGGATCAACTAACATCTTTCAATACCTCTTCTTTCTTCGTATGATTTTTGTTTATAAACTAACTTAGGTTTGAGCTTCAGAGCTGATGCTCTATTCCGCTCAGGCGGTCATATCTGCACTTCTCGGCCTTCATGATCGCCATTATATTGTCCACTGCAGTTTGAAGATCGTCATTTACGACTACATAATCAAATCTCTCTGCACTTAAGACTTCTTCTCTTGCTTTCTCGAGCCTCTTGGAGATAAGATCCTCCGACTCTGTTCCTCTTCCCTTCAGGCGTTCCTCCAGTTTCTCGAATGAAGGCGGCAGGATGAATATCGTTACTGCCTGCGGGAACTTCCTTTTAAGTGCGAGGCTTCCTGCTATCGTTATGTCCAGAAGAACATCAAACCCGTTGTTGCTCTTCTCGATAAGAGGTGTAGCAGGCGTTCCGTAATAGTTATCGACATACATGTCGTACTCTATGATCTCGCCTTCCTTTACGAGCCTCTCAAACTCATCCTTCGTCCTGAAGTAATATTCGATGCCGTCCTGTTCTTCTCCTCTCGGAGGTCTTGTCGTGACCGAGATCGAATGCTTTACATCCGGCAGGAGCCGTCTGATCTCCGCTATTATCGTTCCCTTGCCGACGCCCGACGGGCCCGACACTGATATCATAAGTCCCTTTTCCGTCATTTGCCGTCACCTTCCAGTAATTCCTTAAGAACTGCCGTATCGATGGAACTTAGTATTACGTGATCACTGTCGGTGATTATTACCGAGCGGCACTTCTTGCCTGCACATCCGTCAATAAGCATGCTCCGGTCTCTTGCTTCCTGGACCATCCTCCTTATCGGAGAAGAGTCTGCGCCTGCTACGCATAAGATCCTTCCTGATGCGACCAGATTTCCGAACCCGATATCGATGAATCTTCCTGTCTCTTTCATACCGGCTCCTTATACAAGATTCTGGATCTGTTCCCTGATCTTCTCGATCTCATTCTTCATGAGGAGCACGCGGTTCGTAATCTCGAGATCATTGGCCTTGGATCCTATCGTATTGACTTCCCTGTTGATCTCCTGGATGAGGAAATCCATCTTCTTTCCTACTACGCCTTCGGAAGCAAGTATCGTCTTAGCCTGTGAGAAGTGGCTTAAAAGCCTTGCAAGTTCCTCGTCTATCGCAGCTTTGTCAGCAAAGACGGCAACTTCTGCAGCAAGTCTCGCATCATCATAGAATGCTCTCTTCTCGGAATCGAGGATCTCGTCGATCCTGTCAGACAGTCTTACCTTATAGTCTTCGATGACAAGTGGGGCTCTCGTGCTGATCTCGTCACGGATCTTGCCTAAGAGATCGACCTTCTCGAGAAGATCGTTCTTCAGGACTTCGCCTTCGGTCTTCCTCATCTGGAGCATTCCGTCCAATGCAAGTCCCATGACTTCAGTTATCTCAGACAGGAGCGTATCCTCATCGACTGCCGCCTGTCTTATGATCAGGACATCCTGATAGGATGACAGCCTCGTTGCGGTAAGATCGTCCTGCCTTCCCGTAACTTCGGAAAGCTTGATGATCGCATCGGAATAGGCCTTGGCAAGTCCCGCATTGACGGACACTTCCGTGGATGCGCTCTCCTGGTCCTCGTAAGTGACGTAGCAATCGATCTTGCCCCGTCCCAGTGTATCCGAGATCTGCTTCCTAAGTCCGCTCTCAGCGAAGTTAAAAAGTCTCGGAAGTCTTATGTTGATATCACAAAAACGGCTGTTCACCGACTTTATCTCGACCGTATAACGTCTGGTCGAGAATATCTTTTCCGCACGGCCGAAGCCGGTCATACTGTATGCCATATGAAACCTCAGAAAACAGGATAGAAAAGCCTGCTCGCAGAGATTATCTCCGCCCGGGCAGACTCGACTGTAATATTATAATATATGCTTATATCATACGCAATAAATTCTTTTTTCGAGCGCTAGAAAACGCCTGCGCTGCAGGACTTTTGACACCAAACTTTTTTCACCTGTCCGTTAAATCGGATATAAGAAGCGGATCAAATCCCAGGAAATCCGACGAGATGCAGCGGTACAAAGTCCCATTCACCACGCCTTCCCTCGCGACCTTATGACCCTTGCCGTGAAGATGTCCGTAAAGGCACAGATCGACCTCGCCCTCGAGGAGTTTTCCGGTAAATCCGTTATTGCCGTTTGTGGGAGAGATCGGAGGATAATGGATCATGATGACTCTCTTCATCTTATGACCGGGGTCTCTTTCCTCCATATCCCTGATGCACAGCCCGAGCCTTATTATCTCGCGCTCATAGATCTTCATGTCACCGTCAGTGAACTCGCGGTCACCCGGAAGGAGCCAGCCTCTGGTCGCCCCGACTATCATATCCTCCACCTGCATGGTGCGGTTCTGAAGGAAAGTTATCGAATCAAACCCGTGATCAGCCGTAAACTTCTCCATCTTCTTAATGGTGGTCCACCAGTAGTCGTGATTGCCCCTGGAGATGATCTTCTTACCCGGGAGGTCCTCGATATAGGAGAAGTCCTTGTCTATCTCGTCAAGATAAGTCGCCCATGACACATCCCCCGGGATCAGGACCGTATCTTCCGGACATACCTTCGCCTTCCAGTTCTCCGAGATCCTCTCCATGTAGTGATCCCAGTATGAACTGAAGACATCCATAGGCTTATCGATGTCTTTTGCAAGATGAAGATCGGCTATACCGTAAACGGCCATCAGGTCTGCTCCTTATGAAAATGCTCGTAAATGCTGTCGGCGTTCTCCTCCGTGATCGAAGGGCACTCCTTGAGTTCCTCCTTCGCCGCTTCGGAGATCTTCTTGATTGTACCAAAATGCGCGAGCAATTTCTTCCTTTTGGCAGGCCCTATCCCCTCTATATCCTCGAGCCGGTATTTGAGATTACGCTTGGTTGACAGTTTCCGCTGATATGTTACCGCGAATCTGTGGACCTCGTTTTGCACCGCCGTCAGAAATCTCAGGAGCACAAGTTCGTCATCCGTCAGGTTGTCCTTGTCGAGGAATATCTCCCTGCCTTCCGGAAATACCAGTCCCGCTGTCTTATGCTTCCTGTTCTTGAACATTCCCGCGAGATATATCTTATCTTCGAGTCCGAGCTCTCTTAGTACGCTCCCTATCGCCGACACCTGACCCTTGCCGCCGTCCGCGAGGATCAGCTCGGGGTATGTAAATCCGTCTTCCTTATTATGCGCAAACCGCCTGGTCAGGACTTCCCTCATCGACGCGAAGTCATCCTGTTCCGTGACTTCCTTCAGCTTAAAG
>JAILNZ010000136.1 GCA_024691135.1 Clostridiales bacterium | reverse complement strand
GGTTTCTTTTGCCGTACACCACATGAGATTGAAGTTTGAAGAAGAATACAAAGGCATAACGGATGCCAAGATGCAGACAGTTACGGATATCGTTCACAAGACCATTTCCGGTGACGAACTTGTCAATGATCCTCAGGGTGCCGTAGAGAAGTATAACGCCGTATTTCCTCTGATGCTTGCAGACACATCGACAGACAGTTATTCCAAAGAAGACTATGCATTATTCATCTATTCCGGCGGTCAGTTGTCTCTTCTGACAGCTTCTGACGATACGGCAACTTTTACCGTTACCGATACTCAGATCACGGAATGGCTTACAGCAGATAACAGCCTTACGACAATTAAGAACAGCGATTCGGAGAGCATACTTGTTCCTGTTTCAGACAGCACCGGCAAGTGTGTTGCCGTTTTCGAATATAAGTGTTCATTCAATGAACTCAGCAAACTCGGCAATGAAGTGGAGAACAGGATACTCAAGGCGGTCATCATATCCTGCGCTGCAGGTGTTGTACTGTTCCTTATCCAGCTCTTTATACCGAAGCTTATCATGAGATCAGGAAGGAAGGGAGGTCAGACATTATGAGCAGGTCTTCCGCAGAAAGACAGAATAAAGAACAGAAGAAGACCATATCCGCAACGATCGGTTATTGCTTCGTTATCGTTCTGGTCGTTTTGTTCGTTATGTCAGGTATCCTGACCAAGACCTATCTTCAGACTCTCCAGGTTGAAAGAAGCGAATCCATGAAGTCGGTTGCCGTTGCATGTTCAGTTGCAATGAGCCATTCGGAGATATCCGAGAACATGTCATGGCCTTTGCCTGTTTATACCTACGGTGAGAATAAGCCTTACATCTTCGATATCTATATCAAGGCGGGAAATTCCTTTTTAAGGATGTACACATCTTCCAATTCCAAGGATCTCAATGAATATACTTTGAGCGGTCTTTCGGATAATGCCAGTGAGGATTATAACAACTGCTTCGAACAGCAGATAGTCACTTTGACTACACGTACCGAAAACGGTGTCAGATATAAGTGCGCGATCGCTCCTATCATCAGTTCCCAGAATACCGTTGCCGGACTTCTTGAAGTAAGGATGCCGGAATCTGATTTTACCGCATCCGTAAACGGTATGTCCTTAAGCTGGATATTTACGATATTCTCCATCGCCGTATCCGCCGGAATCATTATCTATGAGTTCAATCTTCTTATCTCGACACTTTCCAAGGGTATCCGAGGGAATGTACCTGTTCTTATCATGTATGGAAAAGATGCATGTAAGTTCGTATCTTTCTTCTTCTCATTTGCGGCAGTAATGCAGCCTGTCGTTATCGCGACATACCTTAAGAAATCGCTGGCGGGTCAGAACAGGTATATCATCTACGCACTTATCGCCCTGGCGATATTATTCTATGCCATCGGTTTCTTTGGTTTTTCGGGCCTTAGAAGGAGCATCAAGTCCAAGCTTACGTCCAAGATCGCTCTTCTTGTAATGACGGTTCTGGGATATTTCTTCTCACTTCTTACAGGCTTTATAAATATTCGTTATCTTACTGTCTTTATGGCTCTTCCGATCGCTATCTGCAGCGGTATCGCTCATGATTTCCTGAGAGACTACAGGATCAATGCCGCACAGACAGGATATGAAGGCTTTGAGGACAGAGCGATCCACAAGGTTCAGAGTATATCTTATTATCTCGGTATCTCCGTAGGAACGGTACTTGCAGGTATCTTCTTCGAGAGATTCGGTCTCCTCGTTGTAATGATCGTAAGCGGAGCTTGCCTTATACTTGCCGCTCTTGCGATGACATATATGATGCGCAATAACAACATAGTCAGGGAATCATTCCTTCCGATCAACACATGGATGGAGATCGTTACTAATAAATATACTGGCAAGATGCTCTTATCAGGTATCTATGTACTCGGTTTTATCTTTGCATTCATGATCGGATTTGTTCCGAATTTCCTTGGAACAGTCGGTATATCGATCCCGACGGCATCATTTTATTATCTGCTCTGTGCATTTATAGCTGCATTTGTTATGGAGATAGTGAAGAGGAGCACATATCAGATCCTTGCATCCAAGGTCAGGGTTCTTATCTCTTCAAGTGCCGTAATATTGGGACTTGCGATCTTTGCTCTTCTTCCGACTGCCAAGATCCTCGTAGTTACCTGTGCACTTTTCGGAGTAAGCCTCGGAATTCATGATTATACATATCTTTATTCTGTTGCAAGACTAGCAAAAGACCGTATACACGGTAATCTCCGTAAGGCTGCCGAAGCAACGTTCCTTTTTGCACTTATCATTACCGTTCCTGTATTGACTGCTTCTATTGCTTTTGAATATACAAGGATCATTCTTTTAGTCGTAACGCTTATCCTTGCGGTAGTATCGTTCATCTATCCTATTTCGAGTGTATCGAATATCGCGGATGAAGCGATGTTTTCGAAGAAGAAAAAACAGCCGAAGAATACTGTAAGCCAGACATCTTCAGAAGGAGGAAATTCTGATGGAAATGTGGAATAAAAGGCTCGAGAGAGATAATCTGACTGAGTTTTATAACGAGACCATTGAGATGGTTTATCCTTCGACATATCAGATCTGTAAAGAGACAACGAGGACCGAGCAGGCTATCGTTAAGTCTTATGTGGACGTTTTCCAGCAAAGGCAGAACATCCCCGGTGATGAAGTATTGTACGTTTTCGGTGATATCCTTCTTAAAAATGCCAATGATATTGTTGAGAAATATGAGCTTCCTGAAGGCCTTACATTCGGTCCGAGAAACCTTGATGAATATACCAGAAATTCAATGCTCGAGAAGATCAATACAAAGATCGATTCGAAGGGTTTTAAAGTAGCTGAATTCATATCTTCCGATGCTAAGAAGATCAAAAGCGGCAAGAGTTCATTAAGATTGAACAGTTTCTCGTTGACGATCACACCGCTTCTTGTCTTCTATATGGTCGTTCTGGCGCTTCTTATCTGGGGTATCAGCTATGCGGCAATAACGCTTCCGTACAGGAATAATGCCCTTGTCTCGAGCAAGATCAATGATTCTGTTCCTCTTCAGGAAAAATATGTATCTGTTCTTGATTATCTGCCTCTGGGTATTAATTTCATTAACTCGGATGAACAGGCTTCGGATGAAACTGATGAACCCGAAGAGCTTGCTCCGTCATTCGGATCGACCGAGCCTACCGCTACCAAGGGCTGATCATTCGGTATCAGCAACGGGAAGGAAATCCAGGACATAAAAGGTCTTGCCGTTGGCGGGCCTTTTTGAGAATTTGACTCTGATATTATCGCGGACATAGTACTCTCCGTCAGAAGCGGCAGAAGTAAGTATGTCCGTTATTTCTTTGTCCGTCATGTCAGGGAAGACGGAATTAAATACCATCCTGTAATAAAGAAGGACTGAAAGGAAGACGTCATCGCTTTCATCACTGTTTGACGTATCTTCATACATGAATCTGATGCCTGCGATCTCCCCGTTATACTTTGATACGCTTCCCTGAACCGTTACTTCAAGATTGGTAAATGTATTATTGATCGGCATTGCAAAGTATTTAAGATCCGATCTTTTGGTCCCGTCATTTGTCGGTTCGACATATGTTATATCGGGCAGGTCACAGTTAAAGCCGATAAAAAGCTCGTTATAGAGGGTAGTTTCCTTATAGTTCTTCTGAAGGTCGGAATAAGTGATCCCTATCGTATCAGTCTTCTTTCCGAAAAGCCGCGGAGCGAACAGAAAAACAGCCAGAGCAATTAAAAAGACGGCACAGAGCGCGCCGATCAGATAGGAAGGATTTGATCTGATCCTTTCTTTTAACGTGATCTTGACAGGTGTGTTTTTCTTCTTGCTCATGATAGAGATATTAACCTTATTCTTCCTCAAATACAAATCCTTCGCTTTGTAGTATAATGACATACATTACGGAGGTGACTATGAAACATCTGCTCATTTCAGGCGGAACAAGAGGTATCGGAGCTTCGACGGTCAGGAGATTTCTTAAAGGCGGCTATGTTTGCTCCGTCCTTTATTCATCTGACGAGAAAGCAAGGGAAGAATTATCCTCATCTTTAGAGGATCCGTCCTTCGTTATATTTTTAAAATGTGACGTATCCGATCCCGTAAGCGTAAAAAGCGCTGTGGAAGCGGCTATTGACAGGTTCGGGTCCGTCGACGTCCTTGTATCTAATGCAGGTATTTCATATGTCGGTCTATGCGATACATTTGATCACGATGATTACAGAAAGATCATGGATGTCAACTTCGGGGGATTGTTTAATCTCGTTCATGACACCGTTCAGTCTATGATCAGCCGGAAAAGCGGTATTATCATTGCCGTATCGTCAATGTGGGGTCAGGAAGGTGCTTCATGTGAAGCTTTGTATTCCGCTTCCAAGGGCGCGGTCGATTCATATGTCAGATCTCTCGCCAAGGAATTGGGACCTTCCGGAATACGTGTAAATGCTGTATCACCGGGAGTTATAAAGACTGATATGCTTAACTGTTTTTCGGATGAGGAACTCTCGGAACTTGCTTCCGGGACTTCACTCGGAAGGATCGGAACTCCTGAGGAAGTGGCAGATCTTATCTTTTATCTGGCGTCCCCTGAAAGCTCGTTTATTACAGGCCAGATAGTCGGCATCAACGGCGGTTTCATCGGCTGATACTTTTCGAAAAGAAGACGAAGAAAAAGGATGTACTCAATAGGGTACATCCTTTATGTTATCTATATGGCAGGGGAGACATGATTCGAACACGCAACCGGCGGTTTTGGAGACCGCTGCTCTACCGTTGAGCCACTCCCCTTTGACAACGAAAGTATTTTATCCATTGGTTTGCACTCTGTCAAGTGTAATGTTATCATTGTCTTGTTTATATTATTTATTTTAAGGGGTTTATTATGAAACTAGCGATCATAGGCACAGGAAATATGGGTAAGGCTATTCTTGCGGGTATCCTTGCCGAAGGAATATTCGAGCCTTGTGACATCAATGTGTGCGATGTCAGGAAGGAAGCAGTGGATCTTGTATGTGAGACATACAAAACGAACGGATTTACCGAGGCTGTTAAAGCTGTAGAGGACTGTGATTATGTCCTTATGGCAGTTAAGCCGATCCATTTTGATAATGCCCTCGCATCTCTTAAGCCGGGTCTTAAGAGCGGTGTTATAGTCTTGTCGATCGCTGCTGCTGTTAAGTGTGACAGGATCAGAGGAATCCTCGGAGACGGCATCAAGTTCGTAAGGATAATGCCGAATACCCCAGCTCAGGTACAGTGCGGAGTAAGTGCAGTATGTCCTGTAGGTCTTGACGATAATGAAGTTTCTTATGTAAAGAAGATATTCGGTTCATGCGGCGAAGTTATCCTATGTGACGAGAAGACACTTGATGCAATAGGCTGTGTATCCGGAACCGGACCTGCTTATGTCATGCTCTTCATCGAGGCAATGGCTGATGCGGCAGTAAGCCTTGGGATCAAGCGTGATGATGCTCTTAAGATCGCTGCAGGAACTGTAATGGGTTCAGGCCAGCTCTGTCTTAAGACAGGACTTCATCCCGGAGTTCTTAAAGATCAGGTATGTTCTCCGGGCGGAACGACCATCGCGGGTGTGATGGCTCTTGAAGAGAACGGACTCCGTAATGCCGTTATCAAGTCTGTCCTTGCGGCTGACGAGAAGACCAAGGAGATGGCAAAAGGCTGATATGTACGTAGTGGACATATACACAGACGGTGCATGTTCAGGCAATCCCGGCCCCGGCGGTTGGGGTGCGATACTTATGTACGGGGATCACAGGAAAGAATTATCCGGAGGGGAAAAGCAGACCACTAATAACAGGATGGAGCTTCTGGCCGTTATAAGTGCACTTAAGGCCCTTAAGAAACCCTGCAAGGTTAATCTCTACAGTGACAGTGCTTATGTGGTAAATGCTTTTAACCAGGATTGGATCAGGGGATGGCAGAATAACGGTTGGAGGAACAGTGCCAAGGTCCCTGTTGCAAATATCGATCTTTGGCAGGAACTTCTGACTCTTACTTCAACCCATGACGTGACATTTATCAAGGTCAAGGGTCATGCGGATAATAAGTTTAACAACAGATGCGATGAACTTGCGGTAGAGCAATCCCGTAAGTTTTCCGATAATTGAGGTTTTATGGAAAAGAACGGGGACAAGGAATTAATAGAGACGACAATAAGCAGCGAGACAGTCTTCAAGGGCAAGGTCTTCGACTGCATAGTCAAGCAGGTTACCCTTTGTGACGGCAGAATCGCAAGACGCGAGATCGTAAGTCATAACGGCGGAGCCTGCATCCTGCCTGTTGATTCCGAGGGTTTTGCCTATATCGTTAAGCAGTTCAGGTCTCCTTTTGAGGAGATATTGGTTGAAGCTCCGGCAGGCAAGATCGAACCCGGTGAAGACCCTAAGGTCTGTGCTATAAGGGAACTTCGCGAAGAGACAGGCTTTATTTCTTCTAATGTTACTGATCTCGGATATATGGTATGTTCTCCCGGATATTGTTCTGAGAAGATATACATGTATCTGGCTCAGGATCTTAAGTTTGAAGGAACTGATCCCGATGAAGGTGAATTCCTGAATATAATAAAGATCCCTTTTTCGAAGCTCTATGACATGGCTATCAATAATGAGATAACAGATGCTAAGACATGTATCTGTATCTTTAAGGCAGCCGGGAGGTTAGGATATGGCAAATGACGGCAAGAAAGAAGTTATGGGCGTTGTCCTGTTTTTCTGCGCCATTATCCTGGGGCTCATGTATTATCTGCCGGAAAAGATCACGGGTGTAGTCGGTAATTTCCTGAGATCAGTCGGCTTCGGGTTCTTCGGATTCATAGCTCTTATCCTTCCTTTCTTCCTTTTCTATGCGGCAATCGATCTTTTCATCGAGAAAAGAGAGAGAGTAGCTTTTACCCGTGTAAAGGCTGCGATCCTCATCCTCGTATGCTTTGCATCCCTGTTTGCCGCCATTACCATGAATTTCGATCATTTCAGGACTCTTTGTATCCCCGAGGGCAAGGAAGTTCCATCGGTTACTTCAGCAGTCAGCCTTCTCTGGAGATCCGGTCTTGATAAGGATCTTATAAGAGCTCCGGGTGATTCCGGTGTTCTTCTCCCCGGAGGCCTTATCGGCGGTCTTATTGCAACAGGTATCCATTCCGTATGCGGAAAAGTGGTAACCATTCTTATCATGATCGCCTTTACGGTTTCCCAGGTTATCCTGATATTCCATGTTTCTATCAAGAAGACGGCCAAGAATATCGGAATGGCTGCCAAGCGCACATATACGAGTGCCAGGGAGAACCTGAGCCGCAAGGGTAAGGCAAATGCCTACAGGACTGATATCCCGAGTCAGCCTCAGTATTCAGGATCGTCTTCACCTTTTGTCATGACAGGAGGAAGAAGGGAAGTACCTGTAGTTAACGGCAATAATGTAATTCCTGATCTTCCTGTCGAGTATGATCCGTTTAATGTAAATCATCCGAATATCCCGGTCGATCAGCAGAGCGGTTTTCTCAACATCGCTTCCAATCCTTCAGCAGCTTCGCCTCAGCAGGAGATGCAGTTCGGTGACAGGACGATCTCTTATGGAGATAAGAAGGTGCCTTTATCCGACAATCATAATTCTGCCGATTTTTCATATAATTCCGATCCGCATCATCTTCCTTATGTTAATTTCAAGAAGACTGAAATGTATTCCTTCGACAAGAAGAATGACGGAAGACAGACGGATTTCTATGACCTCAGTGATGACGGAAAGAAGGACAACGCCGGTTATTATGATCATTTTGAACAGGGAATACCGCAGGTTGATTCCGCAGGCTTCCCTGATGAAGACGACGAATCGCTCTATCATTATGATTATACGAACGAAGAAGGTCCTTATGAGATCGATAACACAGGTACTCCCGGAGTTAGGACTCCGCATGTTCCGGTAGATCTTACCGAGAACCTTGGCGGCAACATAGTCGGTAAGCCCAGAGGAAGTAATGTGGCGACTGCCATGAATTCCGAAGGCCGTTCACTCACCGGATCTGATGATATAAAGATCAATACAAAAGAAGAACACGAAGGATATAGCGAGACTGAGGGGCGTAAGCTTAAGATGCAGGGAGGACCATCCTCTGATCATTCCGGTGTATCTTTCCCGCAGGAACCTTTACGAGGCAGAAAAGACATCTCCAGGATGATCGCCACGACTAATCTTCTTGATACTGAGCCGAAGACTGTCAATCCGAATAATGATTCCGCATTAAAGGCTAAATCTCATAAACTAGAGCAGACTTTAAAGAGCTTCGGTATCGAGGCAAAAGTCGTTCATATTACACATGGCCCTACGATAACCAGATTTGAGGTCACTATCGCTACGGGAACAAAAGTATCCAAGGTCTTAAATCTCGAGAGTGATATCCAGATGTCTATGGCGGCGTTATCAGTACGTATCGAAGCACCGATCCCGGGAAAGAGCGCGATCGGTATTGAGATCCCTAATGATAAGCCTGTTGGCGTTAAGCTCAGACCTCTTCTCGAGACACCTGATTTCAAGAAAAGTGCTCCTCTTGTTGTTGCTCTGGGACGCGATATCCCGGGCGATCCGATGTACTGTAATCTTTCGAAGATGCCTCATCTTCTTATAGCAGGTGCGACGGGTTCCGGTAAGTCTGTATGTCTTAATGCCATACTTGTCAGCATTCTCTGCAAATCATCACCGAGAGATGTCCGTTTGATCATGGTCGATCCTAAGGTCGTCGAGCTTCAGGTCTATAATGGAATACCTCATCTTCTTATGCCTGTCGTAACCGATTCCAAAAAGGCTGCAAATACGCTGAAATGGGCTGTTATAGAGATGGAAAGACGTTATGCCCTTTTCGCTGAGGCAAACGTAAGGGATCTCGATGGTTATAACGAGTATGCTAAACTTGATTCCAATCCGACGCTTCCTCTTATCGTCATAGTTATCGATGAATTTGCTGATCTTATGCTCGTTGCCGCAAAAGAAGTCGAAGAACAGGTATTAAGGCTTGCAGCCAAAGCAAGAGCTGCGGGTATCCACCTTATACTTGCTACCCAGAGACCTTCAGTTGACGTAATCACTGGTGTTCTTAAGAGTAACCTTCCTTCAAGGATCGCTCTTCAGGTCGCATCCGGTGTCGACAGTAAAACGATACTCGATCAGCCGGGTGCTCAAAACCTTCTCGGTAAAGGAGATATGCTCTATCTTCCTTCTTACGCGCCTAAGCCTATCAGAGGTCAGTGTGCCTTTGTTTCTGATCGTGAAGTTGCAGGTATAACTCAGTTCCTTAAGGAGAAATTCGGTCCTTTGTATGATGAAGACATCATCAAGGCAATAGAAAGTCAGGTTGAAGGATCAGGAGCAAATTCTGATTCCTCTAACGGATCTTCAGGCTCAAGCGGGGAAGATGATCTTCTTGCTGCCGCTGTAGAGGTCGTCCTTGAGCAGAAGGTCGCAAGTGTATCTATCCTTCAAAGAAGGCTGGGTGTAGGTTACCCAAGAGCGGCCCGTCTGATAGACGTCATGGAACAAAAGCACTATATTGGACCATTTGAAGGTTCCAAACCGAGAAAAGTATTGATAGATCCTGCTCAGTGGTTAGAGATCAAGGCTAGGAACGGTGATTAAATGAACACTTTCTTTGATGACATCGATCTTGATAAAGGTCGGGACCTCGCTTTTGAACTGGTCGAACTTCTTAAGAAAAAGAATCTTAAGATAGGATTCGCTGAAAGCTGTACCGGCGGGCTTATATCGGCAGGTATCGTTGATATTCCCGGTGCTTCCGATGTTTTTTACGGAAGTATAGTATCTTATGATAACAGTATCAAGGAGAAGTGTCTCGGAGTATCAAAAGAGGTTCTGGAGACCAAGGGTGCAGTTTCCTATGAATGCGCCAGAATGATGGCCGAAGGAGCCAGAAAAGCTCTTGATACGGATATTGCAGTCTCTGTCACGGGCGTTGCAGGTCCGGGCGGAGGAACAGCCGAAAAGCCAGTTGGAACGGTCTTTATCGGTTATTCGGACAAAGACGGTTCCGAGAGCATAGTTACCTTTTCGGAAGGTGACAGAAATGAGATCAGAAAGGTTACGTGCTTTAAGGCATATAAATATGCTTTAAGTAAGCTTACGATATGAGTGAAGTAAAAGACAGGGGCAACAAAAGTACAAAGAGCATGGCGATAGCCACTGCCATTGTGATAGTCGGTCTGATCCTTTCAAAAGGAACCGGCTTTTTGCGTGAGCAGCTGGTCGGTATCAAATACCATAATGATCTATACCGTGATGCATATACTTTGGCTTTTACTTTCCCTGATTTCTTCTTCAATCTTCTTATCGGCGGATCTATCCAGTCTGCGATAACTCCTTCTTTGGCTGCAAAGATCAATGAGAATAAGGAAAAAGAGGGAATACGGACCGTAAGTATCTTTATATCCGTCTTCTCCGTATTGATGGCAATTGTCTGCACGGTCGGATTCATCTTTTCCAAGCAGCTCTTCAGTATCTATGCTCCCGAAAAGGCTACGCCCGAGATGATATCACTTGCATCTCAGGCAGCAAGGCCTCTTTATATCCAGATTTTCTTTATGATGCTTGCCGCATTATCCATAGGTATCCTTAATGCTTATAAGAGATTCGGTTCGACTTCATTCGGCCCGACTATCTACAATATCTGCGTTGTTCTGTCGATAATCATATTTGCAGGCGATTCCCTTAAGAGCCTGGTTCTTTGCATGGTCGGTATTATGGCGGCCGCTCTTATCTATTTTGTTTTCCAGTATTGTATCGGATTTGACAAGCTGAAGAAGATCAGATTCAATTTCAGACCGACAGATAAGGAGTTTCTGGTGCTTCTTAAGAGAGCTATCCCGATACTTATATCTGCTTCCATTGTTCAGATCAATACACTTACGCTTAACCGCTTTGCGATGCAGATGGAACAGGGAACAAACTATGCTCTCCGTAACGCCATTACCGTATGGCAGCTTCCTTACGGTATATTTGCCGTTGCCGTAGGTAATGTAATGCTCCCGTCTTTGGCTTCGCTCTATTCATCCAAGAAATTTAAGGAAGTATCGGAACTGCTTTCGTCCAGACTTAAGACTGCTCTTTTCATGACGATCCCTTCGGCAGCTTTTTTATTCGTGATGAGCAGTGACACCATAAGAGCCTTTTTCAAATGGAGTTCTGCATATACCGAATATAATGTTCAGAGAGGCGCCATAATCCTGATGGGTTTCTCTTTTGCGATAATCGCTCAGACAGGCGTTCTGATGTTCAATCAGGCTTTCTATGCGATAGGTAAGACGAGAGCTCCGTTGTTTGCAGGCCTTGTCAGTATGGTAACCAATCCGCTTTTCTGTTTCATTCTGGTAAAGATCGGAGCAGGGCCTATTTCTATGAGTATCGCTTATTCATTATCGAGCTTTATCCAGCTTCTTATCCTCATATGGCTTTATTGTTCGGATAGAAGGATCGCTCCGGGAAATATTCTCTGGTTCCTTGTAAAGAGCCTGGTATGTGTCGCTTTGATGGTCATTATTCTTGTTCTTCTTAATCAGTTTATCCCGACAGGAGACAGGAAGATTATCCAGCTTATATATTTCGCGATAAAGGGTATTCTTGCTATTTTCGTCTACTTTGCATGCGCCTGTCTCATAAAGATGGACGAAGCATTATTCTGGATCAGAAAGGTCCTTTCCAGGTTTGGTAAGACGGCATCATAAGTGTTACAATCAATAAAAAAGGATGTGACGCTTATGGATAAATATGAAGAATTAAATAAGATAATCTCAGAGTCAGATCATATTGTCTTTTTCGGCGGTGCCGGTGTCTCGACTGAAAGCGGTATTCCCGATTTCAGATCAAAAGACGGTCTATATAATAAGCGTGACGTTCAGTTTGACGCTTATTCCCCCAAATATCTCTTAAGTTCCTACTGCCTTGAGGATGAACCCAAGGTCTTCTTTGAATTCTACAGACAGAAGATGAATGTAGAAGGCATAGAACCTAATGCAGCGCATAAGACTCTTGCACTTATGGAGCAGAAGGGAAAGCTCGACGGAGTTATAACGCAGAACATAGACGGACTTCATCAGAAAGCCGGAAGCAAAAATGTTCAGGAAGTACACGGTTCAACTTTAAGAAATTACTGCAGCAGATGTCATAAGAAATACCCTGCGGATTATATATTCAAATCCGAAGAAGAGATCCCGAGATGTAAGATCTGCGGTGGAGTTATAAGGCCGGATGTTACATTATACGGCGAGGGGCTTCCGTCAGATGCCTGGAGAAATTCGATAAAGCTCGTGGATAAGGCAGATTGCCTGATCGTAGGAGGGACATCTCTCGTTGTTAATCCTGCCGCATCCCTTGCTATGGGATTCAGAGGTAAAAATCTCATAGTCATCAATAAGCAGCAAACTCCTGCTGACCGCCTTGCTACTCTTGTCTTCCATGAGAGTATTTCAGAAGTATTAGGGAAGATAAAACTCTGATCTGTCCTGATATCTCCCGGAAAAGAATGTAAAAATCCGCCAACTGTCCCATTAATGAACAGTTGAAGGTATATAATGATAAAAAAACGTATCATGTTTGCTTTTTTGAGTTGACAAGATGCATTATAACTAATAGAATTATTTACATAAGAAAAACAAACGTTCTTAATAACGGAGGACATTATGGCTAAGAAAAGTACCGGAAAATCAAGTGTAAGTCAGGTCTCATCAGATAATCATGAGCAGAGGAAGAAGGCTCTTGAAGCTGCTATGGCTCAGATCGAGAAGCAGTTTGGCCAAGGAGCCGTAATGCGCCTGGGTGACAGGGGAGTCCAGGAGATCGCGACTATTCCTACGGGAGCTCTTACTTTGGATGTTGCTTTGGGTGTCGGCGGTGTTCCGCGCGGACGTATCATAGAGATCTTCGGACCTGAGTCTTCCGGTAAGACGACCGTTGCCCTTCATATAATCGCTGAAGCACAGAAGAACGGCGGTACTTGTGCATTTATCGATGCTGAGCATGCCCTTGATCCTGTATATGCAGGTAAGATAGGCGTTGACGTAGATAATCTCCTCTTATCCCAGCCTGATACTGGCGAACAGGCACTTGAGATTACCGAGACACTCGTCAGGAGCGGCTGTCTAGATGTAATCGTAATCGACTCTGTTGCTGCATTGGTCCCTAAGGCTGAGATCGAAGGCGAGATGGGTGATTCTCATGTCGGACTTCAGGCAAGACTTATGAGCCAGGCTCTTCGTAAGCTTGCTCCTGTCGTTTCCAAGTCCAGCACAGTCTGTATCTTTATCAACCAGCTCCGTGAGAAGGTCGGTGTCATGTTTGGTAATCCTGAGACTACTCCGGGCGGTCGTGCACTTAAGTTCTTCTCTTCTGTACGTCTAGATGTCCGTAAGACCGAGACGTTGAGAAGCGGAACAGATGTAATCGGAAGCCATACAAGGGTCAAGGTTGTTAAGAACAAGGTTGCTCCTCCGTTCAAGGAAGCCGAGTTTGATATCCTCTATGGTGAAGGCATTTCCAATGAATCCTGCATAATCGATCTTGCAGTCGAGAATAATATCATCGAGAAGAGCGGATCCTGGTTTGCTTATAAGGGACAGAAGATCGCTCAGGGCAAGGATAATGCGAGACTTTATCTTAAGGAACATACTGAACTTCGTGACGAGATCGTTAAACTTATCAGAGAGTCCTATGAGCCTTGCGAACAGTTTATTGTCGAGGATGAAGCCGAGGAATATGATGATTCCATGGATAATGATGATGATATCCTTGGTATTGATCTCTGAGGCATATAGATATGTCAGATGATAAGCAGTTTTCTGTTATTATTTCTGAGACTATCTCACATATAGGTATTTCCAATTATTCCTCCGGGAAGATTTTTAACTATCTGACAAACAAAGGATACGACAGCGGATTATCGTCCGATGTCGTATCCGAGCTTGTCTCAAGGGGTTATATTGATGACAGGAAAGCATCAAGAAGTGTGCTTCTCCTTCGAACCGGCAAGAAGAGGGAGAGCAGGCTTCTTTCTTTTCAAAGGCTGATAAATGCCGGGATTTCCGAAGTTATTGCGGAGTCTGTTGTCTCAGAACTTCCTGAAGACTTTGAACTT
>JAILNZ010000134.1 GCA_024691135.1 Clostridiales bacterium | reverse complement strand
GAACGTTCAAAATACAGATCTATGATCTCTTTATCTTCCATAAATATGTATATCCCGCTTTTTCCTATGATAGATCATTATATATGAAATGTTTCTTTTCTTCCTCCTTGCTGTCTTCTTAATCATATAGACAGAAAAAAGGAGGCGGATGTTACAGATCAGATAATACCGGTAAGCTTTATCGCGATATTGACCACGATGTAGACGATATCGATCAGAAGAGCAGCTCCGCAGATGACAAGATAAGTTTTCGGAACGGAAAGGCCTTTTTGCTTCTTGAGATGGTCATGTATCGGTGTAACTATATTCTTGAGGATGATGACTTTCTTATGGGTAAGCCTTCCTATCGTGATCTTGAGGATACTTAAGCCTCCGTCGAGCATGAAAGGCAGTCCGACGATGAGATAAGCGAACGGAATATGGAGCATCATGGCATATAAAGCGATGAAAAAGCCGATGCCTCTGGAACCTGCATCCCCCATAAGGACCTTGCTCGGATAGATATTGAAGAGGAGATAAGGGACTAAGACAGCTATCATGAGAAGTCCCGCGAGTAAAGATGAAGAATCGGCAGTACCTCTGATATATGCAACTATCGTAAGAGTAATCGTCGTAAGGATCGTCAGAGTTCCGGAAAGTCCGTCTACGCCGTCGGTCGCGTTCGTAGCATTGATGGAGACTACAAAGAGCGCAAATGCGAGCGGTATGAAGATAAAGAAGGGAATCTCAATATCATGAGCGAATGTAAGTACTCTTCCCGAAAAAACAAAAGGAGCGATAAATGCGGCCGTAAGCGAGATCAGGATATCGATAAAGCCTTTGATCCACTCTTTCCACGGACTTATCGAACGGTCGTCCAAAAAGCCGAAAAGGCTTGAAGATACGAGAAGGAGCATAAGAATGCTAAAACCGATACCAGTGTTGCAGCATATCATCGAAGTGACAAAGAATACGGCGATAAAATATATGCCGACACCGGTATATTTACCCTTATTGACTTCGCTTCCGACGGCATAGAGACGGCCTCTGTCCTTGCCGAGAAGCTTATTCGCAAACGGTTTGAATATCAGAAGCAACAATGTTGCAATGAAAGCAAACGGTATGCCTATCGAATATGCCAATGTAGTAAATAACATAAAAAACTCCTTATTTTTCAAACTTTTATATTATACTCTATATCTTTTCTAAAGGAAAAACATTTGATAAGATATTTTAATGAAAAATTGTGACTCAAAGGCAGGTTTTTATACAATATGGACTATAAATCGGAAATAGCCGTTAAGCTATCTGAAGTTACCGGATTAGAGCTTGCGCAGATCAACAAACTTATCGAGATCCCGCCGCAAGTTGATATGGGAGACTACGCATTCCCTTGCTTTGCACTAGCAAAAACCATGCATAAGGCTCCTCAGATGATCTCTCAGGAACTCAAAGAGAGCGGAAAGCTCGATCTTCCGTTCCTGTCTGAGATAAAGAACGCGGGTCCTTATCTTAATTTCTTCATAGACAGAGGCGTTTATGCCCGTGATACCGTATCCGAGATCAATGATCTCAAGGGTTCTTACGGATCTTCCGATATCGGAGAGGGCAAGACGGTCATTGTCGAGTTCTCATCTCCAAACATCGCCAAGCCATTTCATGTCGGACATGCTTTTACCACGATAATCGGTAATTCGCTTTCCAAGATCTACGATAAGCTCGGCTATAAGGTCGTTAAGATGAACCACCTGGGAGATTACGGAACACAGTTCGGTAAGCTCATTACCGCATACAGGCTCTGGGGTGACGATGAAGCTCTTAATAAGGCGCCTATAGATGAACTTCTGAGGATCTATGTCAAGTTCCATGAGGAAGAGAAGAAGGATCCTTCACTTACAACAACCGCAAGAGAGAACTTTAAAAAGCTCGAAGACGGCTGTGAAGAGGAAGTTGCTCTCTGGCAGAAGTTCAAGGACATGTCCCTTGTGGAGTTCAATAAGCTCTACGACAGGATGGGTATCTCGTTCGATAACTATAACGGCGAATCCTACTACGCGAAAATGGCTGATCAGGTAGTATCAATGCTCAAGGACAAGGGACTTCTTGTCGAGAGTGAAGGTGCCCAGGTAGTAGATCTCGAGGAATACGGCGTACCTCCGTGCATCATCCTTAAGAGCGACGGAACGACTATCTACGGAACCAGAGATATCGCCGCCATCTTATACAGGTATGAAAACTACAAGTTCGACAAGAACATCTATGTAGTCGGAACTCCTCAGGCGCTGCACTTTAAGCAGGTATTCTCCGTTCTTAAGAAGGCGGGTTATGACTTTGCCGATAACTGCGAACATGTCGGATTCGGTCTCGTCAAGTTCAAGAATATGAAGTTCTCGACCCGTGACGGCAATATCGTTGTCCTTGAAGATCTCATTAACGAGTCTGTTGCCAAGACACGTGAGGTAATTGTCGAGAATGCCGCTATGAGAGGCGTTGAGATGTCTGAAGAAGAGATATCCGAGATCGCGGAGAAGGTCGGTCTCGGTGCCGTCATCTATACATATGTCAAGTCGGGCCGTGAGCGTGACATCGTATTCTCATGGGAAGAGATGCTCGACTTTGAAGGTGATACGGCTCCTTACCTCATCTACACATATGCAAGAACGAGGTCTATCCTCCGTAAGGCACTTGAGCAGGGCATCAAGCCATGCGAATCAGGAAGCAGCAAACTTAAGCTCCTTGATTCCGATGAGGAATATCAGCTCGTCAGAAGTCTTAATGACTTCCCGGGCTCCGTAATCAAGGCAATGAACAGCAACGAGCCGTTTATGATCTCCAGGCAGATCGCCGCTTGTGCACGTAATTTCAACAGATTCTACAACAACTCCAGTATCCTCGGAGCTGATACATTGGAACTCAAGGAAGCAAGACTCGCTTTGTGCGAGGCACTTTGCAACACTTTAAAGGCCGGTCTCGATCTGCTCGGTATCGGCGTTGTCGAAAGGATGTAACGATGACAGAAAGCAAGATGATGCCGGATTTCGGCAAGATCGTATATCAAAGACCCAGCATCGAGAAGTTTAAGGAATGCGTACAGTCAACGAGACTTAAGCTCATGAGCGCGAGAGACCCTGAGGTAGCCGCGGCAGCCCTTTTCGAGTATGAGAAGGAACTTGCTTCTTTTGATACGATGGTGGCTCTTGCCAATATCCTTCATGATCTTGATACATCAGATCAGTATTATGCCGATGAGGTGGCTTTCTGCGATGAGGCAGGCGCTACCGTCAGCGATCTTTGCTCTGCCGTCTATTCCGTTCTCTTAAGTTCCCCGTGTGCCGAAGAACTTAAGGAGAAATATGGCGATATGATCTTCAGGAAGGCTCAGAACCTCAAGGAGACCGTATCGAGTGAAGTCATCGATGATCTCGTGGAAGAATCGAATCTCGAGACCGAGTATGTCCAGATACAGTCTGAGGCGGAGATCAAATTTGACGGCAAGACGCTTAATCTGAGCATGCTCTCGCCATATCTTGAATCACTTGACCGTAATACGAGGATCCGTGCCCACAAAGCGCTCGATGACTATTATATGTCCAAGAAGGAGACCTTTGACGAGATCTTTGACAAGATGGTCAAGGTAAGGACAAAGATCGCGCTGAAGCTCGGTTATAAGAGCTTTACCGAACTCGGCTACAAGAGAATGGAGCGTTATGACTATACCAGGGAGGATATTGATTCTTTCAGGGAGTCGATCCTCAAGTATATCGTTCCCATCACAAAGAAGATAAGGGAACTTCAGAAAGAGCGCTTCGGCTATGAGCAGCTGATGTTCTATGACCTTCCGTGCATCTTTAAGCACGGAAATCCCGTTCCGTCTGTATCTATGAATGATTACAGAAAGGTCTCGGGCGATGTCTTTGCCGAGGTCCTCGGAGCAAAGCCGAGCTTTTTCGATGTCCTTTCAGATCACGGTTTTACGGATCTTATCTCGAGAAAAGCTAAGTCCACCGGCGGATATTGTATGTATCTCGAGGAATACGCAATCCCGTTCATCTTTATGAATGCCAACGGAACGGCTGATGATGTCGCGACCATCGTTCACGAGGGCGGACATGCCTATGCCGCCATCAAGAGCGCTGAGGTATCGCCGTTTGTCGAGTGCCTTTCACCGACTCTCGAGACGTGCGAGATACATTCCACCTCTATGGAATTTCTAACTTATCCTTATATGGAGAGATTCTACGGCGAGAATGCTCAGGCATACCGTGAACTTCATATGACCCAGGCTCTTTTGTTCCTTCCATACGGCTGTATGGTCGATGAGTTCCAGCATATTATCTATGATGATCCGGATTTGACTCCTGAGCAAAGGCACGAGGTATGGAAGAGCCTTGAAGAAAAGTATCAGCCTTTTATCAGATATGATGACCATCCGTTCCATTCCATGGGAGGAGCCTGGATGAAGAAGGATCATATCTTTACGACACCGTTCTACTATATCGATTACTGTCTTGCGCATATCTGCTCTCTCGAACTTTGGGATGAATCGCTCATCGATTACAAGAGTGCGCTCATAAAGTATAATCAGCTCTGCGAATGCGGCGGAACTGAGACATTTCTCAAGATACTGGAGGGAGTAGGTCTCGCATCGCCGTTTGATGTCGATACGATCAAGAGGCTGGCTTTCAGGACCTGCGATTTTCTCGAGTTATGAAGCTCCCGGCAGCATTTACGGACAGGATGACAGAATACTTCAAGTCTTCCGGCATAAGCCGTGAAGGCTTTTTCGAGAGCTTTGATAAAGAACCTCTCAAAGGAATAAGGATCAACAGGATGAAGGCAGTATCTTATGATGAGGTCCTTGATTCCCTGGGGATCTCTAATGATCCGGTTACCTGGTGTGACGGCGGGTTTTATACGACCTCCGAATCCTCGGGCAAGGATCCATATTATCTTGCAGGTGTCTATTATCCTCAGGAGCCGTCTGCCATGCTTCCCGCACAGGTTCTTTCAGCAAAGCCGGGTGATATGGTACTTGATCTTTGCGCAGCTCCTGGCGGTAAAGCCTGCAGATTAGGTGAAGACCTCAAAGGCGAGGGACTCCTGGTAGCTAATGAGATCAATGAGGAAAGAGCAAAGGCTCTCCTTCGTAATATCGAGAGGACAGGTATCACTAATGCCGTGATCCTGAATGAGACTCCGGAACATCTTTGTGAGAGATTCGACATGTTCTTCGATAAGATCCTGGTCGATGCCCCGTGTTCAGGTGAAGGAATGTTCAGAAGAGATCCTTTTGCCGTAAGGAGCTGGGAGAGATTCGGTCCTGAGGTATGTATCGCCATGCAAAGACAGATA
>JAILNZ010000109.1 GCA_024691135.1 Clostridiales bacterium | reverse complement strand
GACTACGAATACATGGCATGTCTCTATGAAGCCTGCCTCGGAAGGAGCGGCGGCGAAGACGAGCTCACCAGCTGGATAGACTTCATGAATACCCACATGGTAAGCAGGGATTATATGCTCACCATGGTCATCTATTCTCAGGAATTCGAAGGGATCTGCAAATCATCGGGAATAAACATCGGAACGGTCACCTTCAGCGAGAACCGTGACAAGTGCCTCCCTATAAACGACTTTATCATCAACGCCTTCAGGAGCCTTCTCGGAAGAGACCCGGGCGTAAGCGATGTCAACTATTATGCGGGAGAACTCCTCGGAACCATGACGGGAAGGCAGTTTATCACCTCCGTCACGGGAAGCGATGAATTCAAGAAAAAGGACTACAACAACAAGGAATTCGTTAACGTCATCTACCAGGCTGCTCTCGGAAGAGAAGCAAGCGACGGCGAGCAGACAACGGGCGCCCAGAAGATCGGAAAGGACGGCAGAACGGCCTTCCTGAACGATGTCTACGGCAGCAAGGAATTCGGTGACTACTGCAAGAAATCCTGCATCGCATCCAACTTCAAGGACGGATGGAATGTATCGGGATCAGGCAAGGTCTATATGATCAACGGTGCCTTCATAACCGGATGGCAGACCATAGACGGCCAGCGCTATTACTTCGACCCTGATACCTGCGTCATGGCAACAGGCTGGAAATATATCGGAGGACTTAAGTACTACTTCTTCGGTGACGGTACGCTCTGCCAAGACGTATCGGGCATCATAGGTCCTCAGGACTCTTACTATCTGACGGTCAATTGTACGACAAATACGATCATGGTATATGCCAAGGATACTGACGGATCGTTTACGATCCCTGTCAAGGCAATGATCTGTTCTTCTTCTGCCGGCGGCGTTACTCCTTCAGGAACGTTTACGATCCAGCGCCTCCAGGCATGGAGAGAACTCATGGGACCTGTCTGGGGCCAGTACTGCTCCAGGATCACGGGCAACTATCTGTTCCATTCCGTATGGTATTACCAGAACGGCAATGCCAATACCCAGTCCGTAACCCAGTACAACAATCTCGGAAAGAGCGTATCACACGGATGCATAAGGCTTACAGTTGCAGATGCCAAGTGGATCTTTGATAACTGTAACGGAAGCCAGGTAAGAGTATTCTACTCACCTGAAGCCGCACCGTTCGACAGGCCCGTTCCTCCTCCGATCACTCCGATCTACGGGGACTACGGTCACGATCCTACGGATATCTGGCACGGGTAATGACTTTTACAAAATAAGGACCAATACGGGGCTGTCTTCTAATGCGGTGTTATGCTGCAGGCGGGCGGCCCCGTTTGTTGTTCCCGCCGGGAGGTCTTGAAGGTCAAGATATCTTTCTATGTGGACAATTAAGGAACATCAAGGGTGTTTCGGTCGTCTTTTTGGTGGAATTGACACCGGCCGAGTCTGTTCCCTTTATTAATAATAATGTATAATGCTCTTGGACTATGCCCGATACAAAACGGAGGAAATAGATATGAAAGTTGTTATCCTGGCAGGCGGATTCGGAACAAGGATCAGCGAGGAAAGTCAGTTTAAGCCGAAGCCGATGGTCGAGATAAGCGGAAAGCCTATCTTGTGGCATATCATGAAGTATTATTCGGCGTTCGGATTCAATGAGTTCATCATCTGCTGCGGATATAAGCAGTATGTCATAAAGGAATGGTTCGCAGACTATTATCTGCATAATTCAGATGTTACGTTCGATTTCACCAGGGAAAACAGGATGATCGTTCATAAGAACCATACGGAGCCCTGGAAGGTAACGCTCGTTGATACGGGCCTTAATACCATGACGGGCGGAAGGATCAAGAGGATCAGCAAGTATGTCGGAGATGAGCCTTTTATGCTCACATACGGCGACGGTGTCTGCAATGTGGACCTTAATGCTCTCGTGGATTTCCATAAGAAAAAGGGCAAGATCGCTACCATGACTGCGATCAATGTAGGCCAGCAGTTCGGCTGTCTTGATATGGCGGACGACGGTTCCGTACTGAGGTTCAGGGAAAAGAGCGAGACGGACGGTGCTATCATCAACGGCGGATATATGGTCCTTGAACCTGAGATCTTCAATTATATCGAGGGCGATTCGACCGTTTTCGAGAAGGCGCCTATAGAGAACCTGGCGAAGGACGGACAGCTTAATGCTTATGTGCATAACGGCTTCTGGAAGTGCATGGACACCAAGAGGGACAAGGAACTTCTGGAGTCTTTGATCGATGCGGGCAATGCGCCATGGGTGATCTGGGAGGAGTAAGATGTTCGATCCGGAGTTTTACAGAGGCAAGAGAGTTTTCCTTACCGGACATACCGGTTTTAAGGGCACATGGATGAGCAGGATACTCGTGAACGCAGGGGCGGTCCTTACGGGCTACTCACTCGAGGCACCGACGGATCCCGACCTTTTCTCCATCGCGGGAGTCGAGGATAAGATGACTTCGGTCATAGGCGATATCAGAGATCTTGACAGGCTTTTCGAAGCGTTTAAGAAGGCTGAGCCTGAGATCGTCATACATATGGCGGCCCAGCCTATCGTAAGGGATTCGTACAAGGATCCGAAGTATACATATGAGACGAACGTAATAGGTACGGTCAACATCATGGAGTGTGTGAGGCTTACTGATACGGTCAAGTCTTTCCTGAACGTTACGACGGACAAGGTATATAAGAACAACGAATGGGAATGGGGCTACAGGGAGAATGAGCCGCTTGACGGATATGATCCCTATTCCAATTCCAAGTCGTGCAGCGAGCTCGTGACACACAGCTACAAGTCCTCCTTCTTTGAAGACGGCAAGGTGGCGATATCGACCGCGAGAGCAGGTAATGTCATAGGCGGAGGAGATTTTGCCAATGACAGGATCATCCCGGACTGTGTAAGAGCATGGCTCAAGGGCGAAGATATCATCGTAAGAAATCCTTACTCCACGAGACCTTATCAGCATGTATTAGAGCCTGTGACGGCATATCTCATGATCTGCGAGAAGCAGTATAATGACGGTTCCCTCGCATCCTGGTATAATGTCGGACCGGACGACAGGGACTGCGTTACAACAGGTGATATCGTCGACATGTTCGTAAAATATACGGGCGGAGTAAAGAGAGTCGACAGAGCCGACAGGGAAGGACCTCATGAGGCGAACTTCCTTAAGCTCGACTGCAGCAAGATCAAGAGAGCTCTGGGATGGAAAGCGACATGGGATATCAATGAAGCCGTTGCCAGAGTCTGCGAATGGACAAAGGTCTACAGGGACGGCGGCAATATCCCGGAGATCATGGACAGACAGATAGAAGCCTTTTTCAAGGGCGAGTACATAACAAAATAAACTTAAGGAGGCATGATAAAAAGTAAAACAGG
>JAILNZ010000102.1 GCA_024691135.1 Clostridiales bacterium | reverse complement strand
CCTAAGACCATATGATTTTGTTGAGTTGTACAGGTTGCTTTTGATATAATCAGTAGAGAAACCGTTTGGAGAGTTAGTATGAAGTTGCCTTATAGATTCTTATCCGTTCTTTTATCGTTGATCGTTGTTTTCTCGGTTTGTCCCCAGGTCATGGCCTCAGATAGAGGTGTCAGAGATGACTTTGTGACGATCCATTATGATATCTATAAGAAGTATCCTGCAGGCGTTGAGGGCTTTATAGCAAGGCTTTATGATCTTGTAATGGGAAGATCTTATGATCAGGAGGGCCTTGATTACTGGAAGGGTCAGCTTGATTCCGGATCGATGAATGCTTCAAATATCGCGAGATTCTTCTTCTCCTGTGATGAATATTATTCTCTCGGCTATTCTCTTGATGACTATATCACTGTGCTCTATAAAGTCTTCTTTGACAGGAAGCCTGATTCTGAAGGATTTAATTACTGGAAGGGACTTGTCTTAAATAACGGCAAGACCAGAAGAGATGTTCTTGAAGGATTCATTAATTCTCAGGAATGGGCTGATGTCTGTATCAGGTTTGGTGTTGTATCAGGAACAGGTGTTAAGCCATCTTATAGTGTAAGCAGACCTCAGGGTGTTACTGACTTCGTTAACAGCCTTTATAAAGATGTTCTGGGAAGGGATGCCGATAAATCGGGTCTCGATTTCTGGTGTGACAGCTTGACTTATATGACGAACTCAGCCAAATCATCTGCCAAGGGTTTCTTTGATAGTGATGAATTTAAGGCTCTTTATAAGTCAAAGAGTGATGAGGACCGAGTCAAGGTCTTCTACAAGGTTTTCCTCGGAAGAGAAGCTGAAGGAGATGGTCTCGATTACTGGAAAGGACAGATCAAAGGAAAGTCTGTAAAAGACGGCATCAGCATCCTTTTTAACGGTTTTGTTGATTCGCCTGAGTTTGCTGATAAGTGTAAAAAACTAGGAATAATCGTTAATATGCCTGATCCGACTCCTGTCTATAAGGCTCCTTCGGTTATCACTTATACGGTGGAGACTTCTTCGGGAACAAAATCCTATACAGGCTATCTTGATAAGGAACTTGCACTCAATATCATGGATGCGACCAATGCCTACAGAGTAAGCCTTGGATTACCTGAGCTCTCGGTAAATAAAGATCTGATCAAGGCAACTGATATCCGAGTCGTTGAGCTTTGCTACAGTTTTTCACACACCAGGCCTAACGGCGGCAAGTTTAATTCGGCCAATCCTTCATGTACGGCCAATGCCGAGAACATTGCGGCAGGCTACGGAACGATGGATGCAAGTTTTGTCCTTAATTCATGGAAGAATTCCTCGGGTCATAATAAAAATATGACTTCATCATATAATTCTATCGGAGTATCGGTATTTGTACCGTCAGGGAATACACAGTATGGATCTTATTTTATCCAGCAGTTCAAGTATTAAGGGTGATTCAAATGAAAGAAAACGCTAAGAGTATTTTGGGAAAGTATTCTGATTCAAAAAGTCTCGGTAAGACAAAAAGCGAGAAGAAGTTGCCTTTGATGGCGACTTATGAGCAGCGTTATAAGGGGATGGCCAAGACTTTTACCGAGCCTGCCCGTATAATGACGCTGGAAGAAAAGATCAAGGCAAGGACGATCTCTCCCGAGTTGCCGAAAAAGCAGAATAAGATCCCGGTAACTATCGGCGGGAACAGATATCTTCTCGGAAGTGATGAGTCCATGTCAGAGATAAGGATCCACAGGATCGCCAATCTCGCCAATTCCATGCTCGAAGAAGCGAAGGGAACTAATCCCGGACTTACAAATTCCAAGGTTGCCATACTTGCACTTATCGATCTTTGCGACATGTATATAAGTCTTCAGGATAAGAACAGCAATATGAAGACAGATCTTATGTATCTTCAGCAGCAGGATTTCCTGAACAGATCATCAAAGGCTGTTGAGCCTACTCCGATGGAAGTTCTTGCAAACGAGAGGAAGGAAACTGAGTCTGACAAATGAATAAAGTTGAATTGATGGCTCCTGCGGGGTCACTTAGTATATTGAAGGCTGCTGTCGACGCCGGGGCGGATGCGGTCTATCTGGGTGTCGGCGCCTATAATGCCAGGATGAATGCCGAGAATTTTACGGTTGATGATCTTTATGAAGGCGTTAAATATGCTCATTACAGATCATCCAAGATATATCTGACTCTTAATACGCTTGTAAACGATTATGAATTCGATGATGCCGTCAAGACAGCTGTATCGGCATATGAAGCCGGTGTTGACGGCCTTATTATTCAGGATCTCGGATTAGCTGATAAGATATCTTCCGTTCTTCCTGATCTTTATCTGATCGCAAGTACTCAGATGAACGTCTATTCTTATGACTCCATATCGGGACTTATGGACAGGGGCTTTTCGAGAGTAGTGCTTCCAAGGGAACTGTCAATCAATGAGATCAGAAGAAGGACTAAGGTCGCCAAGGCTCAGGGCATCGGAACTGAAGTGTTTATACATGGCGCTGTCTGTGTATCTTGTTCAGGCCTTTGTCTGTTCAGCAGCATGAACAAGAGCGGATCAAGAAGCGGCAACAGAGGACTTTGCGCCCAGCCGTGCAGGCAGGAATACGACCTTTATGCTGAAAAGACGAAGATCAAGAGCGGTCATCTGCTGTCACCCAAAGACAGAAGTTCAGTATCCTTTATTTCTTCTCTGATCGAGACTGGCGTTACTTCCTTTAAGATCGAAGGAAGGATGCGTGAAGAAGGATATGTCGTTAATACCGTCAGGGCATATAGAAAACTCATTGATGCATATTATGACGGTACGCTCGATGAAGAACTTGAAAGAAGCGTCCAAAATGATCTTCTGGTTTCCTTTAACCGCGGCGGCAGCTTCACATCACAATTCCTGACGGAAAAGAAGGATCCTTCGTTCCTCTCAGGTGAATATGTCGGTAAATACGGCCTTAAGCTCGGTAACTTGAGATCTACGGACAGTAAGAAGGGCTCGATCACATTTACCTATGACGAGTCTTTGCCTCTGCCTGATAAGGGAGATTACCTTTCTGTCCGAAAAGGATCTATTGAGCTTTGTTCCTTCCCGATCGGCAAGATACATGAAGCTCCCGGATCTCTAACAGTTAAAGGACTTCATCCTGAGATCATAGACAGGCTTCCTGACGGCAAGGTCCAGGTATTTTTGATGGGTCATGATACCGTTATCAGTAAGTCTGACTTAAGAAAGACCCATATTGACCTGTCTCTTGATATCGATGGCGATATCCTGTCTTTGACTGCAAAGATCAATTCCGGGTTCTTAAGGGATACTTCTTCGTATTTCGATGTGGATATGCCTTCTGATTTCGAGGGCAATCCGGTAGACAGGGACAGGATCATATCCCAGCTTGAAAAGACCGGTGATACGCCCTTTAAGGTCGATAACATATATATCCTTACCGATGAACCCGTAAAATGCAGGATCAGCCTTCTTAACGAATTAAGAAGGGGTGCTCTCGATGCGCTGATGTCCGAGATCGATTATGTTTTCGAGAAAGATACGGTGATGGAAGAGATCGACATGTTTGGCGGGGATCAGACTGATTCACCTTCTTCGGGTACGGATACTAAGCTTCACGTTTTCCCGTCATTTAAGAGGATCAGCGGCGATATGAACAGGGGAGCAGACCTTTACGGATTCTCGTATTACGACCTTTTAGTCGACGGCTTCTCGAAAAAGATATTGTCATTTATTAATGAGAGCGGCTCGGGACTCGTTGCCGTTATGCCGGATTTCTATCATGACGCAACTATAAAGCGCGCCGATGACCTTTTCGGAAAGATCAAAGACGAGATCGGTGATAAGTTCTTCGGCTATATCGATTCCGTTGTCATTGGCGGGGATCAGTTGGCAAAAAAGCACGGTATCAGGCATTTGCTGTCTGCAGGATCCAACGGATTTAACTCAAAGACTCTCAATATCCTGTCGGAAAATTCGGACGGGATGTATATTTCATATGAGGTAGCTCCTTCGGAAGCTCCTGAGATACTTAAAAATGTTAAAAGAGACAAACCGGTCCTTCTTCATACTGAAGGCCTTATTCCTTGGATGCAGAGCCATTTCTGTCCTGTCGGTGCTCATAAAGACGGCTGCAGATCCTGTTATGATAACGTAACTTATACCTTAAAAGGTGACGGTGACAAGGAATGTATCGTTATTTCGAGACCTGCCGACTGTTCGTCCGTAATCTACGGACCTTCTAAGTATTCATATGATGAAGAGACTGTATCAGCGATCAATGATTTGGGATTTGACACAGTCTCAGTAAGTGTCGAGCTCTGATTTTTGGGTGGAATAACCCTTGCCCATTTGGTAAAATAATGGTTGCCTTTTAAGGCAATGATCATTTTTCGGGGAGGTAAGAATATGCTTGAGATCTACAGGTCAAAAGATGTAGTCTTGTCATCCTCAAAGCACATCAATCAGGTCGAGAAGGTCGATACGATCAGCGAGGATACATGGATCAACATGTATGCTCCGACTGAAGAAGAGATCGCGAGAGTCGAGAATGAAATCCACATCCCGCAGGAATTCATCAGATATCCTCTTGATGAAGAAGAGAGACCTCGTATCGATTTTGACGATGATACCGGCGATGTGCTCGTCATAGTCGATATACCTTATCCCAGACATGAGACTAATGTGGTCAAGTATGAGACTGCTCCTCTGGGTATCATAATCTCAAAGAAGCACATAGTTACTATCTCTCTTCGTAAGGTCCCGATCCTTGACCAGTTTATAGATAACCGTGTAAAAGACTGCGTCCTTTTCTACAGGACCAGATTTACGATACAGATCCTTTTCGCTATTGCAAAGGACTATTTGAGACTTTTGCGCTTTATGGACAGGAGCCTTGAAGAGGCTGAGAAGGGCCTTGCCAAGTCGATCAGTAACAGTGACCTCTATAAGATGCTCGAATGGGGTAAATCCTTGATCTACTTCTCGACATCATTGAAGTCTAATGAGGCCGTTCTCGAGAAACTGATGCGCGGAAGGCTCATAAAGCAGTATGAAGAGGATGAAGACCTTCTTGAAGATGTCATCATCGAGTACAAGCAGGCTCATGAGATGGCTGATATCTATGCTTCTATCGTTAACGGCACCATGGATGCCTATGCATCGATCATCAATAACAACATGAACGTTATCATGAAGATCCTTGCGGCGGCCACGATCGTTTTAACCGTTCCGAACCTGTTTACGAGCTTTTTCGGGCAGAATATCGTATTCCCTTGGGATTCCGGTTTTGCTTCCAATCCGTTCCCGTTTATAATCCTTACCGCCGTAACAATTATTAGCATGGTCGTCTCCTTTATTATCCTGAAGAAGAAGGATTTCCTTTGATCCGGAGAAGATAAATGAATAACGAACCGTTCATAAAAAAGAGAAGTTCCGCCATAAGGCTCAATAAGCTGATCGTAAGGCTCGCTCTGCTTCTGAGCTTTCTTGCGGCAGTTCTCATATTCTTCATCGTTCTTACCGTTTATTCGTCAAACAGGCTCATGAACGTAGAGAGCTCCAGTACGTCAAACATCCCGTCTAACGTGCTTCCTTCATATTCGACATGTTCCTTTGAATCATTTGACGAGCAGACTAACCTCTCAGGATGGCTCTTTAAGTGTGAGAATCCGATAAGTACGGTAATCGTCGTACATGATACCGGATCAAACAGACTCCAGTTCGGAGTAAACATGGTCGACCTTATAGAACTCCTTCTCGAAAACAATTACAACGTTTTCCTTTTCGATCTGAGGAATTCCGGAGAATCGGACGGTGATATCTCCGGATACGGCTATCTCGAGTGGCAGGATGTAATCGGCGCCATATCACAGGTCAGGATGATATCGGTTACGACAGATGTTATCCTGTACGGCATAGGATCGGGCTGTACTGCATGTTGCCTCGCTTATGAGAAGCTTCCGCAGCCTAATCTGTCTGAGGTCGAATATGATAAGCTCTCATCAAAATATACGAATCTCGGCTTTGACAGAGGCTATATCAAGGGGATGATCCTTGATTCGCCGGCCAAATCCAGTGACGATTATATTAAGCCGATAGTCGAGCAGAACGAGCTCCTCGGTAAGATCACCAAGAATTTTGTTCCTCTTGCTATCAAATTTTCCGCCGGCGAAGACAGCACAGTTAATATCTCGGCCGAGGTATCGCGTATGCCGATCCCGATCTGTATCTTATACGGCGGTCACGACGTATTTATCGGAGCCGACAACATAAACCAGCTGATCGATGACAGGATGAGGCTTAACAGCAACATCACCGAATCGCTGATGATACCGGGTGCCGGATATCTTGAGGCTTTCGGAACGGATAACGAGACTTACTGTAATGGAATAGTCAGTTTCTTACATAAATTTTTCGGATAGGATCATGGAAAAAGACATTTACATTCTCGGAATCGAATCGTCTTGTGATGAGACGGCCTGCGCAGTAGTAAGGAACGGCAGGGAAATACTAAGTAACATCATAGCCTCTCAGGCTGACTTTCATGAGAGGTTCGGCGGTGTCGTGCCTGAGATCGCGTCCAGGATGCACGTTGATGCTGTCTATCCGACGGTACGGGATGCTCTTGATAAGGCCGGACTTTCCATAGATGAGATAGATGCCGTTGCCGTAACTTACGGGCCGGGCTTAGTAGGTGCGCTCCTTGTCGGTCTTTCTTGTGCCAAGGGTATCGCTTATTCCTCAAACAAGCCTCTTGTCGGTGTTAATCATATGCATGGCCATATCGCGGCCAATTATCTGTGCCATAAGGACCTCGAGCCGCCTTTTCTTTGCTTATCCGTAAGCGGAGGTCATAGCGAGATCGTCTATGTTAAGGATTATTCCGATATGGAGATACTGGGATCTACCAGAGACGACGCGGCAGGCGAAGCTATCGATAAGATCGCCAGGGTGATCGGTCTCGGATACCCGGGAGGTCCTAAGATGGATAAGGCCGGTCAGAGCGGTGATATCAATGCTTATAAGTTTTCGCATACGCATATGAAGGATTCACTGGATTTCTCATTCAGCGGTATCAAGACATCTGCATTAAACCAGTTAAACGAGCTTAAGATGAGGGGAGAAGTGCCTGTCCTCTCTGACTTCGCAGCATCTTACCAGCATCATATTGCATCGGAACTGGTCCGTAACGTTGTACTTGCGGTAAAGATGACCGGGATAAGGAAAGTCTGCCTTGCAGGAGGCGTAAGTGCAAATTCTTTCCTACGTAAAATGGTGGATGAGACTTCTCAAAAAGAAAAGTTTGATGTATATTATCCTGACCTGAAGCTTTGTACCGACAACGGCGCGATGATAGCTTCGGCAGGTTACTTTGAATATATAAGAGGAGTAAGACACGGTATAGATCTTAATGCGGTACCGTCGTTATCTTTGTAAAGATGGCAATAACTAAGGGGATCAAGATAATAGCTGAGAATAGAAAGGCCTTTCACGACTACTTCATCGAAGAGAAGTATGAGGCGGGTATCGTCTTGTCCGGAACCGAAGTTAAGAGCTTAAGAGCAGGGAAGATCAACCTTAAGGACAGTTACTGCACGGTAAAAGACGGTGAGATATTCCTCGTCGGCGTCAATATCAGCCCCTACGATCACGGTAACAGGTATAATCTCGATCCCATGAGGACCAGAAAGCTCCTTATGCATAAAAATGAGATAATCAGGCTTTATTCCACGGTCAAACAGGAAGGACTTACGCTCGTTCCGACCAAATGTTATTTCAAGGACAGTAAAGTTAAATTCGAGATCGGTCTTGCCAGGGGTAAGAAAAACTATGACAAGCGCGATTCCATAGCCGAGAAACAGACTAAGCGCGACATTGACAGAGCCCTTAAAAATCAAAACAGGTATATTTGACCTTTATTTTATCTATATTTGATAATATAATTATCCATATACTCAAGGGGAGAAACTATGGATAAATCGAAGAACGGTATCAGTATCTTTAATCTGGTCTTTTCGATCTTCATGTGGATAATCGCCACTATCTGGATCTGTATCATCTTTGTTTTGGCTACAGAGACCCAGTTCGAATCATATGCCAGAAGCGACAATATACTGATGTTGATCAAGCAGTTCTGCGGGCTCGAACTCAATCAGCTTATTATCCGTAAGTTTGCCCATATCGTTGAATACGGTTTCCTTTGCTTTGTCATATATATGGGTCTGGCTTATACAAACGGTATCTCCGTTAAGCATTCTTTCGGAGCCAACCCCAAAAAGACGATAAAGCACGCAAATGAGCTTAATATCATCTATACATTCTGGCTTTCGACATTTGTTTCCATCCTCGATGAATACATCCAACTGTTTATAGAAGGCAGGGAAGCCAGTATCGTAGATATATTCATTGATTCAGGAAGTATCATAACGATGCTCCTTATCGTAAGGATCATGTTCCTTCTTAAGCTCGTTATCCTTCGTAAAAAAGAAGAAGACTTCGACTGACAACAAAAAAGGAGTGATCATTTGACCACTCCTTTATTTTTTTTCGAAAACTCAATTATCAGAGTTCGAATGCCTCGCCTGAAGCGTTGTAGATCGTTGTAAGATCCTCATAATCGTTATCTACGATTCCGATATAGGACTTACCGATGTTAACCTCAAGTTCATTTCCGTCTTCGGTAAAATACCTGAACTGTGAATAATAATCTTCCTGAGTCCATGTGATCTTACAGATCTTGCCGTTGGAACAGTAGTATCCCGTACCGCCTTCAAGGAAGGAAGCATCCTTAAGATCAGGCTGTGTATCCTTACCGTGGATATTTACGAAAAGAACAAAAACGTTAGTAAATCCGATCTGTTCGCCTGTAGTAACGTCTACCTGCGGCTTGCCGTTAGCAGACTTCATGAAAAGGCCCTTCTCGGCATCATAAACAAAGTTGGAATCGTTAATGACAGGTGTAAGTGCAACATTGATCTCAGAACAGTCAGCTGCATTTTCAATGCTCTTTGATCCGCCCTTTACGAAATTGAAGAGGAGCGGTACATCAGCCATCTTCTCAATGCCGTAGTAATCCCAGGCCTGCTTGAGGTAGTAACCGTTAGATACACCGGTATTCTCCTGAATACGTCCGGCATCCTTCCAGTCCTTGTCTCTCCAGAAGAAGCAGTTTGCCGAGATATCTGCCATGCCGTTCTCATCAGCATAATAGTAGCCCGCGGAACACTTGTTGGCATCAACTCTGTCGAGCTTGGTGTTGTTCATATATGTTGTAACGAGCGGATTGGCTCCCCAGTAGAAGAATACGGCGTTAAGGCTGTTACAGATATCTGTGGATACATATCTGCCGCTTCTCAAGCATCCGATAAGAGGACAATTGTTAAGGTCAGCGTAAAGTGCGATAAATCTTGTCTTGCTGGCTTCTGTCTCAAATTCAAAGATAACATCAGGAGTTGAGACGCCCTTCTGAGGGAGTGATTCGTAGTAGTTGTTAAGTGATACTGCGGCTATCCTGTAACCGACATTATTAGGATCCATATCCTGAACACCCGTAATAGGGTTGATAGCATAAGGGTTTGACGGATCATAGAGTCCTTCTATGGCGGCTGTTGTCTCTGTTACGACAGTAGTCTCACTCGTCGCCGTTGTTTCCGTTGGAGCTGCTGTTGACTCAGTAGGAGCAGCAGACTCGGTTGATTCTACGGCAGTCTTGCTACATGCAGTCAAAGAAAGGATCATTGAGATACCTAGCAATGCCGATACTATTTTACGTTTTTGCATAGTTTTCTCCTTTGGTATAAAACTTATTCAATTATACCATTATATTTGTGAATAATAGTGAGTTTGAGTTTTTGCCACAATTGATATAATATATCTGTGTTTTTAGTAAAATCTTGGCGAGGTGAACGGAAAAATGTCAAAAAAACACAACAACTCCGCACCGAGAAAGACATCCTGGAAACAGATTCTTCTACGTATATTATGTGCAATCCTAGGTCTTCTAATAGGTTGCAGCTTATATATCTATAAATTATTAGGCGGATTTCAATATGTCGTTACTCCTATCGTTTCCGAGAAGGAATACGAGACACTGGTGCTTACGGCAGACGGCAGTCTTAACGGCGGTGATGTAGATTCTTCATGGGCTGATGGCGGACACACCAGAGTATATGTCGATCCTGAACATCCGATCATTGAAGTTAAGCAAAAAGATAAGAACGTAGAGAATATCCTTGTTTTCGGTGTCGATTCCCGTGGCAGTGACGATTATAAGTGCAGATCAGACGCTATGATGGTCGTTTCCATCAATAAAGAGGAAGAGACCGTTAAGCTTATATCGCTTATGCGTGATACAGGCGTCTATATCGGCGATACAAAGAGCACGCAGTCAACGACACTCGATAAGCTTACGCATGCCTATGCATATGGCGGCGTAGGTCTTTTGATCAATACGATCAATCTCAATTTTGATCTTGATATCCAGAGATTTGTCATGCTCGATTTCGGTTCGGCAGCCGACATTATCGACCTTGTCGGCGGTGTAGAGATCGATGTCTCTCCTGAGGAAGTCAAGTATGCCAACTATGTAATAACCGAGATGAATACTCTGGTTGAAAATCCTGCTCCGCTCCTTACAAGCGGCGGGAAGCAGACTTTATCCGGTGTTCAGGCTATCGGATGGTCGAGGATCAGATATCTGGATTCCGATTTTGTCAGAACTTCGAGGCAAAGGACGGTTGCTACGGCTCTCATCAACAAAGTCAGCTCCATGAATTATCTGTCTCAGATGGCACTTATCGAGGACTCGACCGGAATGTTCGAGACCAATATGCAGAAGATGGATCTTGCCAGAGTGGGATTGAATGGTATAACCGGTGCTGATAATATTAGTGAATACAGGGTTCCTGAAGACGGTCTTTATACCGTTCAGGATAATCCTTGGATGATGATAGTCAATATGGATACGCAATTGCCCAAGCTGAAAGAATTTATTTGGGGGGAATAAGATGAGTAAGACAGTTTCAACCTGTATATGCGAGACGAACCTGATACCTAATAATCCTCAGGAGAACGTTTTCTTCCATACGCTCTACAGACAGCAGCAGGATTTTACCTCTGAATTTGTAAGAACGGCTAATTCGACTTCCCCGATTCAGATATGCGCTCTGTTTTCAACACAAGGTCCCGATAATCTCGGAGCATATCTTAACCTTGAGCTCAACAAAGAGCTTACTGCTATAGTAGCCGATATCTCAAAAAACTCAGTGCTTGATTTTGATTCTTTTGCGGCAAGGGTCGTAAATACTCTTAATGTCAAGGTATGTGAGTTCGTTGTTAACAAAGGCGGAACGCCTCTTAAGACTTCCATGACGCTTGTTGCTATCGAAGGAGACATCTTAAGGGTCATCAATATCGGTAATACGCGTGCCGTTCTTATCAGGGACGGAAGGATATTCTCCATCTCCGAGGAGCAGACCGTGGCTCACAGATACGTCAAGATGGGCGTTATCTCCGCTGAACAGGAAGCTACTCATCCTGAGAACATGACACTTACACAGTATCTCGGCAAGATGCCGCAGGACGGTGCCGTTCAAGCAGATACCAAGATCCACCTTAAGCTCAAGGACAATGACGAGATCTGTATCATGGGTATCGGTATCTCAAAAAAGCTTCCTGCTTCTCTTCGTAACAGGGTACTTGTTAATAACGTATCTACAGAAGTTAAGTGTAAGGAGCTCATTAGTGCTGCTTTTAATAATGAAGTAAAAGCCGGAATGACAGCGATCGTTATCAAGATCGAATCTGTATTCCTTCTTCCGGGAGATGCGGTCATTGGCGGAGATCCGGGTCATGAAGTTGCTGCAGCCAAGAAGCAGGTTAAGGAAGAGGCTTCTTACACCGACTTCACCAAAGAAAACAATGATATGGAGAATACAAAGGCCTTCAGAGAGGATCTTGTAAGATCAGAGATCAATGAAGAAGGCGATACGACTATGTTTAATTCAGGAAAGCTCAATGCCGACAAGATAATTAAGGATACTAACAAGAAAGAAGGCAAGGGAAGCACGGGAAGTAAGATCAAGAATATCCTTATTCCTATACTTATCCTTCTTCTGTTTATCGGAATAGGATATCTGATCATGTTTATCGCATTCCATGCGGCACACCTGATCAATGTTTTCGAGAAGAAGCCTCAGGAAACATATACTGCCGAAAATGTTGTTATGTATGCGCTTCTTGATAATACGCCTGTCTATGCTGAGGATAACCTCGATTCGGCTATCATCGGTGTTCTGAGCAGAGGCGATGCGGTTACGAGGAGTGAGACAGGCGAATCATTCAGTAAGATCAAGACGGGAGACGGCGTTGAAGGTTATGTCCTTAACGTCCAGCTTTCCGAGGAGGATCCTACAATTAATGATGAGCTTCCTGTGATCGAATCGGATCCTACTCCGACGCCTGAAGCAGAAACAACTGAGACGGCAGAACCTGTTATTGAGACTGACCCGACAACGACGACTACCGAAGGTACGACTGCTACTACTACAACGACTACTACAACAGAAGCTACGACGACAACTTCTGATACTGAGCCTTCAGCCGAATCAAAAGTTACGGCTCCGGAAGAACCTACGGTAAGCTCTACTCCGGCAGATACTCCTTCGGTAACTCAGACTCCGGACACTGAGACTTCGACTGATACTTCTACGGTAACTCAGACTCCGGACACTGAGACTTCGACTGATACTCCGACATCATCACCTGATACTCAGGTTGACGAGCAGCAGAACAACGATAATACAGAAGAATGATTTTGAGGTGAAACTATGAAAGTAGCAAAATTCGGCGGCTCATCCCTTGCGGATGCTTTTCAGATTCGTAAAGTATGCGATATCGTATTTTCCGATCCGGAAAGAAAGATAATCGTAGTATCTGCTCCGGGCAAGCGTAACAGGGAGGATACGAAGGTCACGGATCTTCTTATCGCTGTCGCCAAGGCAAGACTTTCCGGAAAGACATACGAAAAAGAGATCAAGGCAGTTATCGAGAGATATAAGGACATCGCCAAATCTCTTGATATAGTCGACATAGTACCTGAGATTGAAGATACACTCCGTAAGACTGCTGATGCTGATTACAAGGAAGACATCAAATATCTTGATTCGGTCAAGGCAATGGGCGAGGATTGTAATGCAAGACTTGTTGCCAAGTACTTAAATTCCGTCGGACATCCTGCAAGATATTGTAATCCGAAGGAATGCGGTCTTTTCCTTGAGCACAATGAGCTCGGCAAGGCAGTTATCCTTGATGAATCATATGACAACCTCAGTTCTCTTAAGGATTGCAATGAGCTTTGCGTATTTCCGGGCTTTTACGGATACTCGAAAAAGGGTGAGATCATTACATTCTCCAGAGGCGGATCCGATATTACGGGTTCCATCCTTGCAGCGGCCGTTAATGCTGATGTATATGAGAACTGGACGGATGTCGATAATGTCTATGCCGTAAATCCCGAGCTTGTTAAAAATCCTTTTGCCATCACCGAGATCACTTATGATGAGATGAGAGAGCTTGCATATGCGGGTTTTTCAGTACTTCACGAAGAAGCTCTCTATCCCGTATTTGTAAGAGGTATCCCTGTTCATATCAAGAATACCAACAATCCTTCTGCCAAGGGCACGAAGATCGTATCAAAGAGAACACATTATGATTCTCTTGTTACGGGTATTGCAGGTGAGAAGGGTTTTGCTACGATCACGATCAATAAGTATCTCATGAACAAGGAAGTAGGTTTCCTCCTTAATGTCATGAGGATCCTTGCTGAAGAGGGAATCTCAGTCGAGCATATGCCTTCAGGAATTGACTCTGTTTCTGTAATCGTCAGAAAGAAGAACTTTACCGAAGAAAAAGAGAAGATAGTCGTAGAAAGACTTAAGAAGGAACTTAAGGTCCAGAGCGTTTCTGTTGAAAGAGATCTTGCGATAGTTATGATCGTTGGTGAGGCAATGGCTAATTCCGTTGGTATTATGGCAAGAGCTGCCGCGAGCCTGTCGTCTGCGGGTATCAACCTCCGTATCGTTAACCAGGGTGCATCCGAGATATCCATGATGTTCGGTGTATCCGAAGCATATTGTTCCTATGCCGTCAGAGCTCTCTATAAAGAACTCTTCAAGATCTGATCGGAGATAAAGATGCCGAATATCTTTAAAGCGATGGTTCCTTATGCCGTATATAAGAAGTTCTCGGATATTCCGTTTGACGAACTTTTGAAAGACGGCAAGACCTGTATGCTCCTGGATTATGATAATACTTTAGGACCTGACAGGACCTGGGAACCCACCGATTTCAGCCGGGAGATCATAGAAAACCTGAAAAGCAAGGGCTTTGATATCTGCCTTGTGTCTAATGCCAAGTCCGAAAGATCCTCGAATATAGCATCATTACTCGGTATCCCGTGCGTTACATGTGCCCATAAGCCCGCTACTGACGGAGTCCTGAGAGCATTGGACCTTATGAAGGCAGGTAAGGATAGAGCCGTAATGATAGGCGATCAGATCTTTACCGATGTTATGGCCGGAAACCGTGCGGGAGTTTGTTCTATCCTGGTAGAACAGTACGAGAAAAAAGAGATCTGGTATGTAAAGATCAAGCGGCCTTTCGAAAAATTAGTGCGTAAGATAGGCGGTTTTTAGAAAATACTTGAAGATTATAATAAGTTTAAGTAAAATAATATATCGTGAATTAATGCGGACTACGCAATTATATAAAGGAGTTATTTATGATCAGTGCAGGTGATTTTAGAAACAACATGTGCTTTGAGATGGACGGTCAGGTATATCAGGTCGTTGAATTCCAGCATGTTAAGCCGGGTAAAGGTGCAGCTTTCGTAAGAACCAAGTATAAGAATGTTAAGACAGGATCCGTAGTTGAGAGAAGCTTTAACCCTAACGAGAAGTTTG
>JAILNZ010000088.1 GCA_024691135.1 Clostridiales bacterium | reverse complement strand
CAGTTTGAAGCGGAAACTCGTGCCGTTAGTATCGGAAAGCCTTGCCGTTCACTCCGGAAACGTCATGCCGCTGTTAGCGGAATCAGCGTGCCGTCGGAGCGGAATTTGCATCAATGCTTTTGGGCGATTTATGACGAAATTGTCGATTCTTGTTTTAATTGTAGGTTTTTTGCCCCTTCCGACTTGTTATGATTCAAAAAAAGAGGTGAAAAAATGGCCAGGATCGTAACAGGCAAGGTTTATTCGGCAATAGCTGACGGCATTAACGGAGAGAGGGTTCTTATTGAAGTATCTATCTCACCGGGGCTTCCTTCATTTGATATCATAGGTCTTTGTGACGCATCTATAAGGGAATCCAAGGGCAGGATACTGACTGCTATCAAGAAATCGGGATTCGGTATTCCCAAGGGTCACATAACCGTCAGTATATCTCCGTCATTTATCAAGAAGACAGGTTCTGGATTTGATCTTCCGATCGCGATAGGAGTATTGATGACGGCAGGTTCTATTCCGGGACTTGACAGTCTCCATATATTTGCGAGCGGTGAACTTACTCTGAACGGGGAAGTCCACGGTACTCCGGGAGCTGTCATGCGCATTTCTTCCATTGAAAAGAACAGATATGATGCGTGCTTTATACCTTGTGAGGAAAAAGACAGTGCAGCCTGCTGCGGTCAGGAATGCATCTTTGTATCGGATCTCAGATCCGTATGCGGTCATATATCCACATATGATTTCAGATCCAAGGTGCCGCAGATACCGGTCTTTGATGAGTCCGACAATGATCTGTTGGATTTTTCCGTTCTCAAGGGACAGGAGAAGGCATCAAGATCGATATTACTTTCTGCCTGCGGCTGGCACAACATACTTCTGATAGGAAGCAGCGGCTCCGGCAAGACCACTGCCGCTAAGATAATCAGGGGACTGATGCCGTCCCTTGATCAAAAAGAACTTAAGGATGTCTTCATGCTTAATAACTCTATCGGGCTTGAATCCGCGATCACCGCAAAGTCTTACAAACGACCATTCAGAACGGTTACACCCTCCCTAAATCTGACAGGACTTATAGGAAATTCTAACGGATTCAAGCCCGGAGAGATTAGCCTTGCTAATCACGGTGTCCTTTTTGTTGATGAGCTTTGCGAGTTCAATACAAGATATATCGATTCGTTAAGGATACCAATGGAAGACAGATTTGTCGTTTTGAAAAAAGGAGGAAAGGAAATGAGATTTCCTTCGGATTTTCTCTTTGTGGGAGCGACTAATCCGTGCCGCTGCGGTCTCTGGCTTGAGAAGCCGAATAAATGCACCTGTTCAAAATCCGTAAGGGAAGGATATCTGAATAAGATATCGGGACCGTTCGCCGACAGGATCGATCTTGTTACTGAGATGTATTCGGTTGATGCAGCGGGTCTTAAGGAATCAGTCTCTTCCGTTAATGCCAGGAAGAGCAGGGAACTTCGCGAAAAGGTGAGGGAATGCTGGCTCATCCAAAAGGAAAGATATAAGGGAACCGATAAGCCTGATGCTTTAAACGGAAGTTTTGACAGTGATAATCTTTCCGAGATCTTAAGAGTTGATTCGAAGGTCATAGATTATGCGTCTAATGCCGCATCAGTAGGCGGATACTCGGTAAGGAGCTTTAAAAGGCTCCTCAAGGTAGGAAGGACTATAGCAGATATCGACGGAAGAAGGGATCTGCGCGAGAGTGATATAGCGGAAGCCTTGAGTTACAGATTCAGGTGCAGATTATGAATGATAATGACAGATTATTCTGGAGTGCCTGTTTTACTGAAGGTTATCTTAATAATAAAGATACCGATGAACTGTTTGATGTAAGAAGTATCAAGGATATAAAGGATCTTAAGGATCCCAATATACTGGCTGATATAGGAAGATCCGATATCTCGCCTAAGCTTCGGATCAAGATAGAACAGATTATTAAGCATTACAGGGAACTTGAATACAGGTCTCGGATCATGGCGGAGGATATCGAAGCTCTCGGTGTCTTTACGGTAACCGATACTGATGATGATTATCCTGAGGCATGGAGATCTATCCGTGGTATGCCCCGTATGATCTTTTGCAGGGGGAGAAGAGATATATTGACGGGACTTAAGATGGGAAGCTGTGCCGTAGTAGGGTCCAGAGAACCCGGAAGTTATGCTTCTTCGGCTACATCCGAGATATGTGAAGATCTTGTAAAAAAGGACATTACCATAGTTTCGGGAATGGCTAAGGGCATAGACAGAACGGCTCATAAAGCCGCGTTGGACAATAACGGAAAGACAATAGCTTTTCTGGCCGGCGGACCTGACAATATCTATCCATGGGAAAACAAAGATATCTATGACAGGATCATAAGTGAAGGTCTTGTCATAACTGAGATGCCTCCCGGAGTCAAAGCTCAAAGGCAGTTCTTTCCTTCGAGAAACAGGCTGATATCAGCAATATCAGATACATGTCTTATCATGGAAGCAGGACTTCACAGCGGTACTTTACATACCGCTTCATTTGCCGCAGCCCAGGGAAAGAGCGTTTATGTCCTTCCCAATACCATCTATTATGAAAATGCTCTGGGAGGGTTAAAGCTCATACAGGACGGGGCGAACATCCTTCTTAGTGCTGACGATGTCATAAATGATATAGCTGAATGCTGTCTTTACCGTATGCTCGATAAAGGCCTGGACATATCACATGAGGCTGGTGACAGGAAAAAAGAAGATCTCGGTGATGAAGAGTGGAAAACTGTTATATTAAATGAATTAAGTATAAAGCCACAGACCTCAGATATGCTTGCAAGCAGGATAGAATTGCCGTTCTACAGGCTTTCAGCACTGCTCTCCGAACTGGAAATGACCGGAAAAGTTGAGCAATGTCGCGGAAAATTTCTTTTGACAATCTCGAGACATTGAAGTATATGTATTATTTGTATGATTAAAAATTCAGTCACCGGGTGAATAGTTATGGCGAAATATTTGGTAATTGTTGAGTCTCCTGCTAAGGCTAAGACCATAGGCAGGTATCTTGGAAAAGACTACAAGATAGCTGCTTCCGTAGGTCATATCAGGGATCTTCCTGCTGCTACTTTAGCTGTTGATATAAGAAACGGTTATAAACCTACATATATTAATATGCGCGGTAAAGAGAAGGTCATCAAAGATCTTAAGCAGCTCAGCAAGGAAGCTGATTTCGTTTATATCGCAACCGACCCGGACCGTGAAGGTGAAGCAATTGCATGGCATATTGCAAAGACTTTGAATATAGATCTTGATACGAAGTGCCGTATCACATTTAATGAGATCACCAAAAATGCCGTTAAAAACGCGATCGAATCCCCGAGGACGATAGATCTTAATCTCTTCAATGCCCAGCAGGCAAGAAGAGTCCTTGACAGACTCGTAGGTTATGAACTTAGTCCTCTTTTATGGCAGAAGATCAGGAAGGGCCTTTCCGCAGGCCGCGTTCAGTCTGTTGCCACAAAGATCGTTATGGACCGTGATGCCGAGATCGATAATTTTGTTCCGGAAGAATACTGGCTCGTTAATGCTCTTCTTACTCCTTCTGATAAGAAACATGAGTTCAAGGCCAGATTTTTCGGAGTTACTGACGGATCAAAGATCACAAAGATCAAGCTTTCAGATAATAAGACCGCGGACAGCGTGATCAAAAAGGTAGGAAACAGCGATTTTATCGCTACTTCCGTCAAAAAGGGTAAGAGACAGAGAAATCCTTATCCTCCGTTTACTACATCAACTCTCCAGCAGGAAGCTTCAAAGAGGCTCGGATTCTCTTCCAAGAAGACGATGTCTGTAGCCCAGCAGCTCTATGAGGGTGTTGAGATCGCAGGTCACGGTCAGAATGCTCTCGTTTCCTATATACGTACAGACTCAGTCCGTATATCCGACGAGGCTGTCAATTTTGCCCGTTCATATATTGAAGAACGCTATGGTAAGGAATATCTTCCGAAGAGCAGAAGGTCATATAGCAATAAGAATTCTTCCCAGGATGCTCATGAGGCAATAAGACCTACTCATTTTGAGTTCCCGCCGGAATCCATCAAGTCTTCTCTTCATAGTGACCAGTATAAGCTCTATAAGCTTATCTGGGAGAGATTCATATCATCACAGATGGCATCCGTAAACCTTGATACCGTTGCTTTGGAGCTTACAGCTAATGATCAGGTATTTAAGACCCAGGGTGAGACCGTTGTTTTCCCGGGCTTTCTGGCTGTTTATGAAGATATCAGTGAAGATACAAATGATTCCTCCGATGATGAGAATTCAAAGGTAAAGCTTCCTGAGATCAATGAAGGTGACGTTCTTAAGAATCTGGGGATCACAGGCGAGCAGAAACATACTCTGCCACCTCCATACTATACTGAAGCTACGCTGATCAAGGCTCTTGAAGAAAACGGTATCGGACGTCCGTCAACTTATGCTCCGACGATCTCCACGATACTTGAGCGTGATTATGTCAAGAAAGAAGGCCGTTTGATCAAGATCACCGAGCTCGGTAAGCTCGTAACTGACATGCTTGCCGGTAACTTCAAGGAGATCGTTGATGTATCCTTTACGGCTGATATGGAAGAGAAACTTGATGATGTCGAGTCCGGAAAGATCGACTGGGTCAAAGTAATGGATTCCTTCTATCCGAATTTCCACCAGCAGATAATCGATGCCGGAAAGTCTATCGAGAAGGTTAAGTTCGAAGATGAGCACACAGGTGAGACCTGTCCGAAGTGTAAAAAGGGCGAACTGCTCATTAAATCGGGCAGATTCGGCAAGTTTATTGCCTGTTCAAATTTCCCTGAGTGTGATTATACTGATAATATAAAGATCAAAGCAGCAGGATCTCATTGTCCTCTCTGCGGTTCCGAACTGTTCGTAAAGCAGGCTAAGAAGCGCAAGAACAAGACTTTCTATGTTTGTGCCAAGGAAGGTTCCGACAAAAATTGCGAGTTTATCTCATGGGATCTTCCTGCCGATGACAAGAAATGTGAAGTCTGCGGTTCTTACATGGTATATAGAACATTCAGGGGCAAGAAGTTCTTGAAATGTTCAAATAAGGATTGCACGACTAATGCAAAAAAGAGCAAGTCTTAACAGAGAATATATTAATGTTATCGGTGCGGGTCTTGCCGGATGTGAAGCTGCTTATCTTCTTGCTTCTTTCGGAATAAGGGTAAGGCTTTATGAGATGAAGCCCGTAAGAAGGAGCGATGCACATCATAAAGACAGCTACGCCGAACTTGTCTGCAGTAATTCTCTCAGAGCTGCTTCAACTGAAAATGCCATAGGTCTTCTTAAAGAAGAACTTCACAGGATGGGTTCTTTGATAATGGAAGCTGCCTATGCTTCACAGGTGCCTGCCGGCGGCGCTCTGGCCGTTGACAGGGATGAATTTTCCTCTTACATAACAGAGAAGATCGAATCTTGCGAGAATATAGAAGTGATCCATGAGGAGATAAAGAAAGTACCTGATGATGCGATAACCATCGTTTGCACGGGACCTCTTACCGACGGGGAACTCTATGAGGATATCTTAAGACTTACGGGCGGAAGTGATCTTCATTTCTTTGATGCGGCTGCTCCGATCGTATCCAAGGATTCCATTGATATGACCAAGGCTTTTGCCGCATCCAGATATGGTAAGGGCGGTGATGATTATATCAATTGCCCCATGAACAAAGAAGAGTACTTAAGATTCTATAATGAACTGGTAAATGCCGAACAGGCTGATGTTAAGGGCTTTGACAAAGAGATCGTATTCGAAGGATGTATGCCGATCGAGTCTATGGCTAAAAGAGGAGAAGATACCATGAGATTCGGTCCTCTTAAGCCTGTAGGATTAATTGATCCCAAGACCGGTAAAGAGCCTTATGCCTGTCTCCAGTTAAGACAGGATAACAGAGCTAAGAGCATGTATAACCTTGTCGGTTTTCAAACGAGACTTAAGTTCGGTGAGCAGAAAAGGGTATTCGGATTGATACCTGGACTTGAGAATGCCGAATATCTCAGGATGGGTGTCATGCACAGAAATACCTATCTGAGAAGCCCTCAGGTCTTAAACAGCGATTATTCATTAAGGGAAGATCCTGATATCTTCTTTGCAGGCCAGATCACGGGCGTTGAAGGATATATTGAATCGACCGGTTCAGGTTTCCTGGCTGCTTTTTATGCGGCTCACAGATTCTTTGGTATCGAACCCGAGATGAGATTTGACGGAGAGACTGTTATCGGATCTATGGCTCAGTATGTTTCCGATCCGTCTATCAAGAAGTTTGTTCCGATGAATGCGAATTTCGGTATCATAGATCCTCTTAATATCAAGTTCAGGGGAAAGACTGCCAAGAAAGATAAGTGTGTTGCTCTTTCGGAACGTTCTCTTAATAAGATAGGTCTTTACTGTGATTATATTGATTCAGTAAGGAGGAGATATAATGTCTGAG
>JAILNZ010000067.1 GCA_024691135.1 Clostridiales bacterium | reverse complement strand
CCGTCGGTAATGGCGGCCCAGTAGTCGTCAACTTTTCCGCCAAAACCTTTTATTCCGCTCTGAATAGGGTTAGAGACCGCACGGATAGGCGTCAGAACCTTATCCAGCGGGCTGTTCGGGATCGCGCCGAGGACAATTATTGCAACAAGAAAAACAGCGACAAGGGCTATAATAAACCATTTGTTAGCAAAAAATCTTCTCACGTGATCTCCCCTTATTAATCAGATCAGGCGTTCTTACCGCAGCACTTCTTGTACTTTTTACCGGAACCGCAAGGACAAGGATCGTTACGGCCGATCTTCTCGGAATGAACGGTATTTGCTTCCCTGTACTCAAATGAGATCTTGTCTCTTTGCTCAACAGTAAGAACGTTATTCCAGGAAGAGAGCTTATAGAGCCACTCTGCCTTAGCATCTCTCATGTTATAGAAAAGCTTCTCGAAATTGATATCGAGAGCGATATCTGTGTCGTCATCTGCGTTTTCAACATCGATCCCGGCATTAAGGCTTGTCTTGATACCGTCAAGGAAACCGATGAAGATATCCATGTTGCTCTTGCCGAAGTTGAGCTTCTCGCAAAGTTCTGCGGCCTTTCCCGTTACAAGTTCCTTATAATCGGGATAAGCCTTAAGGATCATATCGTAAGCGTTCTTTTCGAGAACGAAGTAAGTATTCATATACTGTGTATATTTCTGCTGATCTGTCTCTTTTTCAGATCTCTCGATCCATGTCTCGTAATAACTCATAAGTGTTTCCTCCGTGATATTAAAGTTTGGAAGCGACTGCCTTAAGGAAGTCTTCCGTATTTACTACATTCTTTACAGGGATATCGATAAGGTTCTTAAGGTCACCCGTGATAGTTCCCTCTTCTATTGTCTCGACTGAAACCTTCTCGAGCTTATCGGCAAAAGCCTCAAGGTCAGAAAGTCCGTCAAGCTGAGCTCTCTTACGCAGAGCTCCCGTCCAAGCAAACAGTGTTGCCATAGGGTTTGTGGAAGTAGGCTCACCCTTAAGATACTTATAATAGTGTCTTGTAACAGTTCCGTGAGCTGCTTCGTATTCGTATTTACCGTCAGGTGAAACGAGAACTGATGTCATCATGGCAAGAGAACCGTTGGCGGAAGCGAGCATATCGCTCATTACGTCACCGTCGTAGTTCTTGCATGCCCAGAGGATGCCGCCCTCACACTTCATGATACGTGCAACTGCATCATCGATAAGTGTATAGAAGTACTCGATACCTGCTTCTTCAAACTTATTCTTGAACTCATTTTCAAAGATCTCGGCGAAGATATCCTTGAATCTGTGGTCATATGTCTTCGAGATGGTATCCTTGGTAGCAAACCAGAGGGACTGCTTCGTATCGAGCGCATAGGTAAAGCAGGAACGTGCAAATGCCGAGATGGACTTGTCGGTATTATGCATTCCGAGAACTACACCGGAATCCTTGAAATTGAAGATCTCCTGTGTCTTCGTGCTTCCGTCGGGATATGTAACGAGGAGTTCGACCTTGGCAGCGCCGTCGATCTTCATCTCGGAATCCCTGTATACATCGCCGTATGCGTGACGGGCAATGGTAATAGGCTTCTTCCATGTGGATACGAGCGGGTCTATTCCCTTGACCATGATCGGAGATCTGAATACCGTACCGTCAAGGATGGCCCTGATGGTTCCGTTAGGGCTCTTCCACATCTGCTTGAGGTCATATTCTTCCATACGCTGGGCATTAGGAGTTATGGTGGCACACTTGACTGCAACACCGAGTTCCTTTGTCCTGTTAGCCGAATCTATCGTGACCTGGTCGTCTGTGGCATTCCTGTTTACGAGTCCGAGGTCAAAGTACTCTGTCTTGAGATCTACAAAAGGAAGGATGACGATATCCTTGATCTGCTTCCAGATGATCCTGGTCATCTCATCGCCGTCCATCTCAACGAGCGGAGTGGTCATTTTTATCTTATCCACTGAATAATCCTCCAATATAACTGTTTAACCTTTGTATTTTAAGGCAAGAGATTTATCAAGTCAAACTCTTGCAGGCAAGAACGAGTAATATCTCGAGAGACTGTCTGTCATCAAGCTTACCAAGTCTACCCTCATATTCCGTTTTCGCGCAGGTGGAAAAGAGATAAAGGAGCTTATCGATCTCAAACTTCGGGGCCTGCCTCGTCAACTTCTTTGCCGTATATGGCTTAACACCGAGTCTTTTTATAAGTTCACTCTCGCTTCTGAGCTCCTTGGCACAAATGAGCTGCCTCAGATGATTTGCAAAACTGTATTTGATCCTGATAACAGGTTCTTTCTGGGTTATCAGGTTATCGAGCATCAGGAGCACCTTGCCGCAATCGCCTGCGCTTATGGCATCGAGCATGTCAAAGATCCTTCCTGACACGTCGGGAGCGCACAAAGTATCGATCACATTGTAATCTATGTTCGTGATGCCCTTCTCCCTGCAGTACATCACTATCTTCGTTACTTCGGAAGCGATCATGCGCATCGACTTGTCCGTCCTGTTAATAAGGCTGTCACTCGCATCTCTGTCGATAGTGAGATTCTGCTTCGTGAAATTGTTCCGGAGCTTCTCTTCGATCTCATATTCCTTGAGCTTCGGGCATTCGCAGACATAACCGTACTTCTCGAAAACGCCCAGAAGGTGCTTTTTGACCTTGTTTATCTTGTCATCCCAGAATATGAGGATCGTGGAATCGGGGATTCCCTTAACAAAATTCTCGAATTTCTCGGAAAGTTCCTTCTTCGGATCGGCTGTATCGAAAATGCCTGAATTCCTGACGACTACTATCCTTTTTTCTGACATCCATGGAGGAAGCATTACATTTTCCTCTATCCTGTCAAGGTCGATACCCTTGGACTCAAAAGAAAGCTTAACAAAGTCCATCTGGACCGAATCTTCTGTCAGATACTGCTTCTTGACGGCATTTACGGCATATTCACAGTAATAATCTTCTTCTCCGTACAAAAGAAGAAGACTTTTCAAAGTCTTGCCTGAAATGATCTTCTTCAGATCATTAAAAGTAACCGTATTTGAAGCCATTGCTACTCCTTAAAGCAGGTAATCTTATATCTGTCCTTTTGGATTTTAACAATAATCGCTCCGTTTTTCGAGGTCAAATAGGTATTTGCCTCAACTTCTCCCAATCTCTCCATGGTCTCTTCCGAAGGATGTCCGTAGTTGTTATAAAGAGCCACCGAGATAACACAGACTTCAGGAGACGATGCTTTAAGAAATTCCCGCGAAGTCGAGGTCCTGCTTCCGTGATGTGCCACCTTAAGTATGTCCACATCACTTATAAGGCCTTTTTCTATGAGTTCTCTTTCCTTTTCCTGATCGATGTCACCTGTCATAAGAATGCTCGTTTTCGCGTAACTGATGATCCCGACCAGGGAATCCGGGTTTTCACCCGTTTCAGTCGTATCATCAGGCGCGATTATCTTAAGATCCACCTTCCCGACCCTGATTATGTCACCCCGCTTAACATTTTCCCCGACTCCCGTGACGGAAGTTATTATCTTCCCGCTCCTTCCGATGTCATTAAGATACATGATCCCACCTTTGTGATCTTCATCGAGATGAGTCAGGACAGAATAATCGACAGATCTGATCTTATAGTGATCCAGGACATCAGGAAGTACTTTCCTTCCTTCTTCTGTTGTCCCGCCGTCGATCAGCATGCTCCTGCCGCAAGACATGATAAGACAGCAGTCGCCCTGACCGACATCAAGAAAGATGACAGCAGTATCAGATCCTAAAGATCCGAACAGACCAAACGCGATCAGAGAAACCGCCGTGAGAAGAGAGATGATCTTGATCGACCTTCGCGAAAATATCTTGTAAAACACCAGTAACAGTATCACACCTCCAATGATCCAAAGACTCCCGCGAAGCAGAATAGAATCATAGTAATGGTCTCTTCCGACTGACATAAGGAATGCTACGATCCTCGAAAACAGGATGCTCGGATAAAGAGTTACGGGTGAAATCCAGGAAAGTATCAATCCCGGAATAAAAAGAGCGCAGACAAATTCGATCAGGACGACAGCGATGATCCTGACTGCCAGAGTGACTACGCCTATGGAAAGACCCTCCGTAAGATAAAAAGGCATAAGAGCCGCATAAGAGGCAAAAGTAGCCGCGAGAAGAGAAGAACCTGTCTTATTCCTGATTTTTTCAGCCAGAAAGTATATTCCGAGAGCAGCGCAAAAGCTCATCTGAAAGCCCGAGGATCTTGAAGCGAACGGATCTGCGACCATCATGAGTACAGCTGCAAAGCACATTCCGGATAAAGTGTCCCTGCTATGAAGGTTACAGACAGACACAACGGCCGCTCGCGTGACCGATTCGGTCCATCCGGTAAGAAAACCCGTTATGATGATAAAGATCCCTGATACCAGTAGTCTTTGCTTCTTTTCGAGCTTTTTGAGCAGAAACGGGATAATGAGGAGAAATGACGAGAAATGGGTACCTGACACGGCCAGGAGATGCGAACAGCCTGAAAGGCTGAAATCTTTTTGTGTTTCATCAGAAAGTAACGACGTATCACCCAGGCAAAGTGCCGATAATACAGGTCCGTCCTTATCATCAAGTATTCGTAACAAATGCTTCCCCGCTATATCCCGGAGTCCGTATCTTATGTGATATATGATCCTCCCTGGAAAGCAGCAGTCGAGCTTTTCTATCCTTTTAACCTTCGCTTCGTACCTTATCCCCTTCTTCAAAAGGTAACTTTGGTAATCGAATTCACCGGGATTGGATGGTCCTTCGACCTCTGTGACCTTGCATTCGGCGCTTATCAGGTCTCCCGCAAAAAGCTCTTCATCAGAGATAATCCTTATACGGCCGATCCCTTCCGCCCTTCCGTAATATGTGCTCTTCCCGGAAAGCTTCGATATCCTGCTCGTTACGACGATATCAAGAGCCCTGTCACCCGCGGAAGCACTTCTTATCAGATGGTCTCCGAACAGGTTCATTACGGCGAATATCAGGACCGCAGGTATCAGAAGCGGCCTTATCCCCAGTTTTCTAATGTATCCCGTTATATTCTCCATATGCTGAAATATCCTTTTTTCAAATCATAAACATCATCTGTATAAAAAAAACGACGAAATGAGGATAAAAACTGACAAAACGCGACATAGACCGAAGGCTTTTTTTGACGACTGTTCAGATATAATAAAAATGACTAATTATTTCGGAGGAAACTATGGGCGTGAATTTCAGAAACACCGTTTTCTTTGGCATCGCTTCCGACGTCAGTTCCTGCCCTGATCAGAACATCCCCGAAGTCGTTTTCTCCGGTAAATCAAATGCAGGTAAATCTTCCCTGGTCAATGCACTGGCTGATAATAAAAGGCTGGCAAGAGTTTCCCAGACACCCGGAAAGACCCAGTCGGTCGTCTATTTCAACGTTGACCGCAAGTTCTATATCGCTGATCTTCCGGGATACGGATATGCCAGGACATCCAAAGAAAAGAAAGAAAAGTTCTCTAAGCTCGCCGAAGACTATTTCACCTCGGGTCGTAAGATCGATCTCGTCTTGCACCTGATGGATATAAGACATGACCCTTCGGCTGAGGATGTCGGAATGCTCGAATTCCTTAACGGTTCAGGCCTTAATTACTTCGTCGTATTCACAAAATGCGACAAGTTCAGCAGACAGCAGCTTAACAAAAGATTGGGGGAACTCTCGAAAATACTGGATTTTAGCGAAGATGCCGCAGTTTTCGCCGTTTCCTCGGAAAAAAAGACCGGATTGGACGATCTGAGAAGTGCGATCGAAGAACATCTTTTCGGTTGATTTAATAGTGATGTTTGATATATTAAAAATAGAGATTATAAGGAGTGCGAGACAAAGTGCTTATTAATGAGACTTCTGACTCAACATATAATGAGCTGAGACTTGAGCCGTTCGGTCCTATCGGCATAATCTCGCATACCGCTAACAGCGATTTCGCCCAGATGGTCAGTAATATCCTCTATGAGAAGCGTCTGGCAAGATATAATTCCAATTCCAATCCTTATGTTACTAACCCGGGTTATCTCAGGACCAGCTATATATTTGATTCCGAACTTGTCAGGTTCGGTACAGGCGAAGGAAAATTCCAGCTTGCTGAGAGCACCAGAGGTCACGATATCTATATAATCACCGATGTCCTGTCGTATAATCAGACGATCGACATCGCAGGCTACGAGCACACCTTATCTCCTGACGACCACTACAGGGATCTTCTGAGGATCATCTCCACCTGTGCGGGCAAGGCACGAAGGATCAACGTTATAATGCCTTTCCTCTACGAGGGCATCCAGATCAAGAAGTCTTCAAAGCTCGACGAGTCCCTTGACTGCGCAGCCGTATTAAGGCAGCTTTATTCCCTGGGTGTATCTAACCTCGTGATCTTTGATCCGCATGACACCAGGCTTGATAATGCAACGCCTCTTATGGGCATTGAAAAGCCTAAGTCGGCTTATAAGATCATCTCGACTATCATATCCAAGTTCGGTTCTATCAGGCTCAAGCCCGAATGCACCATGGTTGTAAGCCCTGATGAGACAGGTATTGCAAGAGCCGAGTTTTATGCTTCTCTCATGAACCTGCCTCTGGGAGTCTTCTACAGGGAGCGCGACTATTCATCATATCTCTATGAACAGCCGCCTGTAAGGGAATATAAATTCATAGGTGACAGTGTCGAAGGCAAGGATATCCTCCTTATCGACGACATGATCAAGACCGGTAACACCATGCTTACGACAGCTCACAGCCTCAAGTGCCGCGGAGCCCGTGATATATATTACATTGCTCCGTTTGGACTGTTCACGAACGGATTTGAGGAATTTGATATGGCCTGCAAGGAAGGGCTTATCAAGGCTGTTGTATGTACGAACCTGATCTACAGACCGAAGGAACTTCTTGATAAGGAGTGGTATGTGGATGTAAATCTGACGCCGTACGTTGCGCGCATCATTGATGCTCTTAACGTCGACGAGTCTGTAAGTAACCTCATCAACTCGACTGAAAGGATCAAGGAATTCCTGAAACAGATGCGTTTTGATGAGTTTATCGAAGACATTATCTACTAAGTATTTAATCCCTTTTTCGAGGGGTTGGAGAAATAAATGCGACAATTGAATGAAAGGCTAAGGTGAAGTATGATCTCAGTTCCAAACGATGAGAAATCCTATTCCCGTTACAACCAGTACGGGGATAACCCGATGGCACCGGTAGGTCCTATCGGTCTTATCCCGCTCAAAGGAAGCGTGGATTTCACAGAGAAAGTCAATTACTACCTGAACAAAAGACGTTCGGAGTACCAGCAGGAAGCTATCGTTTCCAAGTACCCGGGCTTCTTCAGAAACGATTACAGGATCCAGGTAGACAACGCCAGATTCTCTTCGGGCGAAGGTAAGGCCGTTGTAATGAACTCCGTTCGCGGTCACGATCTGTTTATCGTAAGTGATGTCATGAACTATTCATGCACATACAAGATGTTCGGTCAGGACAACAGGATGAGCCCGGACGACCACTATCAGGATCTTAAGCGTGTTATCCTCGCGTGCTCCGGTAAAGCACGAAGGATCAATGTTATCATGCCGTTCCTCTATGAATCGAGGCAGCACAAGAGAAATTCCAGAGAGTCCCTGGACTGTGCTTTTGCTCTTGAAGAGCTCTATAATCTCGGCGTTGAGAACATCATCACGTTTGACGCACACGACGAGCGTGTATCGAACGCTATCCCGCTGTCAGGATTTGAGAGCCTGCCTGCAACATATCAGATCATCAAGGAGATGTACCGTCAGATCACTGACCTTAAGTTCTCAAACGGCAAGTTCATGATCATCTCCCCTGACGAAGGCGGTATCTCAAGAGCTATGTACTTCGCATCGATCCTCGGCGTACCTCTCGGTACTTTCTATAAGAGGCGCGACTATACAAAGGTCGTAAACGGCAGAAATCCGATAATCGCTCACGAATTCCTCGGTGATTCGGTCGAAGGAATGGACATCCTTATCGTAGATGACATGATCTCATCCGGTGATTCCATGCTCGATATAGCACGTGAGATGAAGGAAAGAGGCGCAAGGAACGTATACTGCGCAGTTACTTTCGGTCTTTTTACCGAAGGTATCGACCATTTCTCCAAGGCTTATGAGGAAGGCATCATCAACAAGGTATTTGCCACAAACCTGGTCTACAGAAGACCTGAGCTCCTGGAAGCTCCGTGGTTCGCTGACGTTAACCTGAGCAAATTTGTCGCATTGCTCATCGATGCCATCAACCACGATTCATCCTTAAGTAACCTCATCAACCCGACGGAGAAGATCAAGAAGCTCTTGAGAGAAAAGGGCGAGACGATCTCGGGTATCAACTGATAACATACTTTTTAATCCATATTTTACCGGCTGCTTCGATCTGATTTTCGAAGCAGCCTTTATTTACGGTCAGACTTTTTTTCGCGTTTCAGATAAATGTGTTATTATATATAAATATTATAAGAGGGTATTATGGCACAGAAAAAAGGAACGACAACCAAAAAGTCAACTGCATCAAAGACCGCTTCAAGGAAGCCCGCCAAGACTTCTAAGGCTTCGGAGGAAAAGAGCCGCTTTTCCGATTATTTCCACGCCTTTTCGAAAAGCAGGTTTTTTGCTCCTGTCGTTATGATCATTGTGATCCTGGCCGTATTCGGGATCGATCTTCTCATATCACTCAATAAATATGACAGGTTCTTTAAGATCCTCGGCATCGAGATTCTGATCGCTGCCGTGATCCTCGTTATAATGCTCGCTCTGTCCTCAAACAAGCCTGATACCGAAGATAAGACGGACAAGGAAAAAGAAGAATATGCCCCTTGACGGAATCACATGTAAACTCCTGGCAGATGAACTCAGAAAAGAACTTCAGGGCACAAGGATCGACAAGATCTTCCAGCCCGACAAATATACTCTTTTCTTTCACATAAGGACATCCGGCAGCAATAAAAAGCTTCTCATATCATATGACCCGACATCACAGAGGGTGCATTTTACGGATACTTCGCGAGAAAACCCGATGATGCCCCCTTCTTTTTGCATGCTCCTTCGAAAATACATGCAGGGTGCGGTAATACTTGATATCACCTGCCCCGACTACGAGAGGATAATCGAGATCTCCTTTAAAACGACCGATGAACTCCACGATGTCAAGAACATGAGGCTCATAATAGAATTAATGGGCAGATACAGTAACCTTATCCTGGTAAATCCGCAGGACAGGATAATAGACAGTGCAGTCCATGTTGATTTCAGCATCTCTCGCGTCCGCGAAGTCATGCCTGCAAGGATCTATGAATACCCGCCGTCACAGGATAAGATCAATGTCGAAGACGCACTGGCAAAACTTGATTGCGGCGAACTCCCTATACTTCAAAGCGAATCGAGAAGACCCGTCAGCAAAGCACTCTTAAATTCTATCAAGGGAATGTCTCCCCTTACCGTCAATCAGGTCTTATCTTCTGCGGGGATCGATGATAAGATGCCTTTATCCGCCCTCAGCGAAAACGAGATAAGATCACTGTCGGATGAACTTAGAAACTTCTGTAAGTCAGTCACCGGAAGGACTTACATACCGTCAGTAGCCCTTTCTTCCAAGAACGAAGCTCTCGATTTCAGTTTCTTGGAACTGAAAGGATATGAATCCGTAAAGACGAAAAAGAGCATATCAGAAGCGATAGACGGGTATTATATCTCTAAGCTTTCAAACATCGACTTCGAAAACAAGAGAAGTTCCCTTCTGTCGATCGTAAATAATGCTCTCGTTCATACGACCAGAAAGTACGACATCCATAAAGAGGACTACGACGAAGGCTTAAAGGCCGAGGAATATAAGCAAAAAGGCGACATCATCTTATGCTATGCGTACATGATCAAGGAAAAAGACTCCTCAGTCACATGTAAAAACATCTATGATGATCTGGGAAGGGACATCAGAATACCTCTTAATCCTGCCTTAAACGCATCCGATAATGCTCAGGAATATTTCAGGCGCTTCAGAAAAGCGAAAAGGAAACTCGAGCTATCCGAAGAATATATAAAAGAAGATAAGCTGGCTATAGACTACTTAAGATCTCTTAAGACCGCCATCTACGCCGCTTCGACAACGGAAGATATAGAAGCATGCGAGGACGAGGTAAAAAACGAGATCATCAAGGATGCTCCCTCCAAGAAGAAAAACGACGTCAATAACGGAGATCCGAACAAGACAGTCGGAAGATCCAAATCCGGCAAGGCTTCATCCAGAGCCCTGCGCAATGCCGCAAAGATCGCGGCAGCGAAAAAGGGCAATAACAAGAATAAACAAAAGACAGAATGTCCTTCTTCATACAGGAGATTCTTTACTTCAGACGGCTATGAATGTCTCTGCGGAAGGAATAACATACAAAACGACAAGCTGACATTCGGTGTTGCCGACAAGAATGACTGGTGGTTCCATATAAAGAATCTTCCCGGAACACATGTGATCCTAAGATCACGGCCGGGAGAGGAATTTCCTTCTGATACGGCAGTTATAGAAGCTGCTCAGGCGGCGGCTTTCTATTCCAGATCCACGGTAATAGAGGAACATCAGGGTGCGGGAAATATCAAGGCAGAGATCGATTACTGCCCCGTTTCACACGTGAAAAAGATACCGAAGTCCAAACCCGGCATGGTCATATATGAGCAGTATTATTCGATAGTAGTCGATGCAGTCGAACCGGGACTTAATTCATACTCTTAAGTATCTTTTCCTTAAGATCGGATTCTTCGAGCGAGAATATACAGCCGCAGTACTTTTGCCTGTATAAGCCTATCTCTCTTGCCATATTCTGACCTTCCCTGAATCCTTCTCGGAAATCATGGTAATAGAATTCGATGCCGTATTTAACGGATTTTTCCTTACAGACTTCTATTATCGTATCATGCTGCTGATATGGACTTACGAGAAGAGTAGTTGAAAAAGCATCATAACCGTTCTCGCTGGCATACTTTGCAGCCATGTCCATCCTTACGTCATAACACATACGGCATCTCGATCCGAACTCCTCAAGATAGGACTTTGATCTCCAGTATTCCTCCATAAATCCCTCGACTTCAAAGAGCTTCACATCATAATGAGATGCGGCAAGCCTGAGATTTATAAGTCTCCTGTTCCATTCGAATTCGGGATGGATGTTGGGATTATACCAGAGCATGTCATATTCTATCCCCTGATCCTTCAATACTTTCTGGGGATACATCGAGCATGGCCCGCAGCAGGCATGTAAAAGCAGATCCATCCTACTCACCTGCCAAAGTCGTCTTCTCGAGGAAACCTGCCGGGATCGGCAGATTGAGATGTTCAAATGCCCTCTTTGTAAGAACTCTTCCTCTCGGGGTCTTGGCTATAAATCCGTTCTGCAGAAGGAAAGGTTCATATACATCTTCGATCGTTACGGGATCTTCACCCGTACAAGCAGCCAGAGTATCAAGACCTACAGGTCCTCCGCCAAAGACATCACAGATCGTCATAAGAATCCTTCGATCAATGGAATCGAGACCGATATCATCTATGTCGAGAGCCTTAAGTCCGTAGTCTGAGACTTCTTTGTCGATAACTTCCTTTTCGAGGAAGGAAGCATAGTCACGCATCCTCTTCAAGAGCCTTATGGCGATACGCGGCGTACCTCTGGATCTTGATGCTATATTGCGAAGTCCGTCATCAGATATCTCTATTCCGAGAAGTTTACTGTCCCTTCTTAAGATCTCCATAAGCTCAGGAGTCTCATAGAGTTCAAGGCGGTGGATCATACCGAATCTGTCTCTAAGCGGCGCGGAGAGCATTCCGGCTCTTGTCGTCGCACCTACCAGGGTGAACTTCGGAAGGTCCAGCCTTACTGATCTGGCCGAAGGTCCCTTACCGATCATAAGATCGAGACAATAATCCTCCATTGCAGGATATAATACCTCTTCAACGCTCCTGTTGAGCCTATGGATCTCATCGATAAAAAGGACTTCGTTCTCATTCAGGTTGGTAAGTATCGCAGCAAGGTCGCCAGCCTTCTCGATCGATGGGCCTGTCGTTATATGAAGACCGACGCCCATCTCGGAAGCTATGATGCCTGCAAGAGTAGTCTT
>JAILNZ010000004.1 GCA_024691135.1 Clostridiales bacterium | reverse complement strand
AGAAGACTAAGGCTTCCATTGCTGAAGGTACTGAGTCTGCTGAGGCTTTGAAGAGCGCACAGAAGACATTGGACAAGGCTGCTGCTAAGGGTTATATCCACAAGAATGCAGCTGCTAGGACAAAGTCCCGTCTTGCAAAGGTCGCTAACAAGGCTTAATTGATATGAATACTTAAAAGAGCTGTCTCGAATGAGGCGGCTCTTTTTGTTTGCGGAAATCTTAATAAATCAGGCTTACCTGATCATCACGGGCGGCGTATCCCATTCTGTGTTAAGAGGGAGCCCCGTGAGCATGTTGCGGATATTTCCGGCCTTGAGATCGAGGGCAAATACTTCGGAGATCTCATCGTCCTTAAGCTCGAGTTGATCGGAACAGTTATGGATCAGAGGCACTTTGGCGCACTTGCCCATTATCTTCAGGCAATAGCGGCCCTCTCTCGTAAAGCCCAGTACCCTGATATAAGGGACGTGCCTGTGTGTCTTTATGAACTCTTCCGTTTGCCCCGTCATCGCGGATGCCATGGCACGCAGGATCCTTCCGCGGGTAAAATGCCTGGTATCAAGCGCGTCTGTGAGCGCTTCGAATGAAGTTCCGCCGCTTCGAAGCTTGCCGCATGTATTAGCGATAAATCCTGCCAGATTGTCGCCCATGTAAGCCGTATCTTCGTTGGCAAGAGCAGGGTTATTGAGGATCATCCCGGCATATAAGTCAAGATCCGGGATCCCCGAGACCTTGAGGTCGGATAACATCGCCGAGAGGGATTTGTCGGGCATGAGCCCCAGAAGGCTTGAAGCAAGGGCGCTCTGAGAGTTTCTGTTTTCTAATATGATCTTCCTTAACGCCGTTGCGGAAGGGTAGACGGATACGGGTGTCTGTGAATCAAAAGCATCCCCGATCCTCGGAACGGCGATGATATTGAAATCCTTCTTGAGGATACGGACCGCCCTCAGATAGTCGAGAGCCAGGATCGAATTCGGTCTTCTGAGTGCATCCTCAAGACCATCCTTATCTTCATTCCCGAAAACATCGCATATGGCCTTAGCTCTGGCGGAAGGGAATGACAGACCGCTTTCAAGGGCATTCTTAAGTGACGCCTGATAGTTTAAGTCGTTATCAAAGTCACGTTCCGAGAGTTCTTTTATCAGATCGAAGTTATCCGTGTCGATCCCGAACGCTATGTCGGTCACGACACCCGTTCTGTAGAGCGCTTCAACGGCTCCGAAGGCAAATCTCTCGGAAGGCGCGCAGGCGAAGGTGAACGGAAGTTCGATGACGACATCGGCTCCGCAAAGAAGAGCCTGCCTGGCTCTGGTATGCTTGGATAAGACCGCGGGAACACCCCTCTGGGTGAAGGGGCCGCTCATGACGGCGAGTACGAGCGCACGGGGATCACCGACCACTTCTCTTGCCTTGCGGATAAGATACTCGTGGCCGTTATGGAACGGATCATATTCAGCAACTATGCCGATAACTCGCATTTGTTTCACCCCGGAAGTTTTGTATAATATGTGCATTATATAGGAAAACGGGTTAAAAATCACAATGAAAAGACGCACGGTCAATTTTATCATGAGTCAGAACGGCCAAAAGCCGGGGATCCTGTCCGTTCTCGACAGGAAAAAACTCATCATCATCGGCTCGTGCGTCCTGGGCGCCCTGATACTGGGCGGCCTTTATCTATGGTATGTAAGAAATTACGCGAATGCCCGCAAGGTCGAGCTCGAGAGCATCAAGCCCGTAAGTTACGAGTGGGTCAACGGTGCGGCTGAGGAAGGTATCGTCAAGGAATTTCTCTGGAGCAGGACGAAGGAGCTCATGCTCAAGAACGCAACCGATAATACGCTCATAGTGGATAAGATCACTTTGCCCGGAAAACTCATTGATCAGACACTGGAGGAATCCGGACACTACAGCCTGAGCGACCAGGCGCTGCTTTTGAAGATCTACGTCAGGGACAACGAGCGCATCAAGGCAATGTCACTCGTATCCGAGATCGACAAGCATTTTGTTTTCGAAAATGAAAGTGTCAAGGATAAGGTAGCATATCTTGATGCTTACCTGGAGTATTACTCCTCCTACGGGTCAAAGAGCGACCTTCAGAAGATCGAGGCGATGACAAATCAGCTTTTCGAAGAGGACGGGACGCTTAAGCCCTCTTTGATAACGGTGGCCGTATATCACGGTCAGGCGTATGTCTCATCGTATGATGCCGAGGCGGCGCTTCAGACCGGAAATGCCACAGGCGAGCTCGAGTCCTCAAACAACGATGACGGCACGGTCGACACGAAGACCGTCGAAGGGGTCCTGCTGTCATCCGTCAACCTCAGGCTCATAAAGGAACTCGAGAAGAACGGATTCATCCCGGAAGGGGCTTACGAGAAGAACCTGAAGATCGTCAAAGACGCTGTCATAAGTTCCGACATCCCGCTTTATTCATTCCTTTACACGCTCGAAAACGGTGAGGTCGAGTACATCTATTCGGCAGGAAGCTTCGGCACCTTCAGCATCGAAGAGAGTGTCGAGACCATGAGAAATCTCGCGCAGGTGGGCGAACTTCCGGAGTCGGCCTACTCGTGGATCAAGGTCACTTTATACGGAACCGAAGCTTTCTATGACACATACTATCTGGCTTCGACGGGACTTGGCGGAAACGAGTCCTTCAGCTCGTACATCACGATCGCGGAGATCGCGGTCCTCTATGATGACAGGGATGTCTTCGACCTGTGCGCGCAAAGGATCGGGGTCCGGATCGCGACGCTTGATTCGAGCCCCGCGCTGTCGATGGTCTTCAGGACGGAAGGCACAAGGAACGTCGTGTATGCGAAGGACAATCTCGGGGTCTATCTCCTGATCAGGTAAGATATCTGATATTTTTTATAAATGATCTCTATATGGTATAAATCCGCGCCGCTAAAGTTTATCCTTTAAGAAAGATTTACGGAAGGGAGATCATCTTATGAATAATTTCAATTTTTACAGTCCCACGGAATTCGTATTCGGAAAAGGCCGCGAGAATGACACCGGCATGTACGTCAAAAAGTACGGCGGCACAAAGGTCCTGATCCATTACGGCGGCGGATCCGTTATAAGATCCGGGCTTCTCGGACGCATCAAGGCTTCACTCGAAAAAGAAAATATCCCGTACTTCGAACTCGGCGGCGTAAAGCCGAATCCGAGGGATTCCAAGGTCTATGAAGGTATCGATATTGTACGTAAGGAAGGGATCGATTTCATCCTGGCCGTTGGCGGCGGCTCCACGATCGACAGTTCCAAGGCGATCGCTGCAGGAAGCATCTACGACGGCGATTTCTGGGATTTCTACAGCTACAAGACGCATATCGAGAAAGCTCTTCCGGTAGGCACCGTCCTGACGATCGCAGCCGCAGGCTCCGAGGGCTCAGGCGACTCCGTCATCACCAAGGAGGACGGAATGCTTAAAAGAGGCACGGGAAGCGATGCCCTGAGACCGAAGTTCTCCGTAATGAACCCGGAGCTGCTCTTTACGCTCCCTTCATATCAGACCGCCTGCGGCGCAACTGATATCATGGCTCACGTTTTCGAGAGGTATTTTACGAATACAAAGGAAGTCGAGATCACCGACAGGCTCTGCGAGGCAGTTCTCATGACGATGATCAGGGAGACGCCCAAGGTAATTGCCGATCCTCAGGATTACGACGCATGCGCCAACATGATGTGGGCGGGAACAGTGGCTCATACCAACATCGTCGGCGTCGGCCGCGAGCAAGACTGGAACAGCCACGGGATCGAGCACGAACTGTCCGCGAAGTACGACTGTGCGCACGGCGCGGGCCTCGCGGTCATCATGCCTGCATGGATGGAATTCGTATATAAGCACGACGTAATGAGATTTGCCCAGGTCGCAGTCCGCGTCTGGGGCGTGAAGATGGATTTCTTCAACCCTGAGAAGACGGCATTAGAGGGCATCAGAAGATTCAGGTTGTTCCTTAGATCCATCGGCATGCCGATCAACTTCACCGAGCTTGGAGCAGACGTTAAGGATATCCCTGAGATGGTCTCGAAAATGGGTATCGACGGCGAGACGGGCGGCTTCGTTCACCTCAAGCCGGAAGATGTCGCAAAGATATACGAGATCGCAGCAAACGCAGAGATCTGATACGGAGGGCCATCTATGAAAGTTCTGTTCATCGGAGGCACCGGAACCATAAGCACGGCTATCTCGAAGGCGCTCGCGCAAAGAGGTGATGAGCTCTATCTCATAAACAGGGGAAACCGTAATGATATCCTGCCGGAAAACGTTCACTTTATAACGGTCGACATCAATGATGAAGCGAAGGTCAGCGAGAAGATCGAAGGCATGACATTCGATGTGGTATGTGACTTTATCGGATTCGTGCCGGAGCAGCTCGAGAGAGACTACAGTCTCTTTAACGGAAAGACAAAGCAGTTCATGTACATAAGTTCCGCATCAGCTTATAACAAGCTTCCTTCAGATCATGTGATCACAGAAGGAACTTCACTTGCCAATCCTTACTGGGAATATTCCAGGAACAAGATCAAGTGTGAGGAGTTCCTGATGAAGAAGTACAGGGAAGAGGGATTTCCTGTTACGATCATCCGCCCGAGCCACACGTACGACGAGCGCTCGGTGCCTCTCGGAGTTCACGGCCCTAAGGGCAGCTGGCAGGTCGTAAAGAGGATCATGGAGGATAAGCCGGTCATCATCCACGGTGACGGAACTTCTCTTTGGACCATTACTTTCAATGAAGATCTTGCCAAGGGTTTCATCGGTCTTATGGGAAATCCGCGTGCCATAGGCGAAGCCTTCCAGATCACATCCGACGTGTCTCTTACATGGAATCAGATCTACGAGACCATCGCGAGAGTTCTCGGAAAGACTCTTAAGCCGTATTATGTGTCTTCCAGATTCCTGGCGGATATTTCCGATTACGACTATGAGGGTTCGCTGATCGGTGACAAGAGCAACTCGGTTATTTTCGATAACTCGAAGCTCAAGAGAGCAGTACCGGGGTTCTGTTGCACGATCCGTCCTGAGGAAGGTATCAGAAGGACCATCGAGTACTGCCTCGCTCACGAGGAATGTCAGGTGGAAGATCCGGAGTTCGATGCGTGGTGTGACAAGGTGATCGACTCGCTGGAGAAACTCAAGGCCGGATTCAAGTGATTCCGGTCATTTGAAAAAAGATCAGATAAACGTTGTCCCCGACACCCGGGGGCGACGTTTTTTGCTATTAGGACTATCTATTTTCAGACATTCTCCTTATCAGTACTCAATAAAACATGGTACACACCGAAAATGACGGTTGATTCTGTGCTAGACTGATAACTGATATTATATATGGATTTGGAAATGTTCATATGAGTGTCAAAAGGAGGTGTATTTTTGTTGAACAACAAGAGATGGAAGGCTTTTATAAGCCTGGCAACGATTATTGCCATCGTACTGAACATAATGATGTTCGTGTCCTTTGCTCCCATTGTTAATGCAGCCGTAGTTGATAGCGGTAAGTGCGGTGACAAAGTTAATTGGGAACTGGATGATGCCGGAATCCTTACCATCAGCGGTACCGGTGATATGTATGATTATGATAGCTATCATAGTGACAAATCACCATTTAAAGATAACCATAATATTAAAAAAGTTATTATTCAAGACGGCGTAACAAGTATTGGTTCAGAATCATTCCTCTATTGCAGGAACATA
>JAILNZ010000148.1 GCA_024691135.1 Clostridiales bacterium | reverse complement strand
ACCCTGAAGCCGTTAAATATTCATTCAAAACTCTCAAATTCCCAAAAAAGAATGAAAGACATTTTGTCTCGGTCTGGCGGGCACAGCAAGGGGCTGCCCCCTCCTGCAGCAAAAGCTTACTGCATTTGAAGACAGCCCCTTATTGCTTTTCGAGTGATATAATGTAGAAAAAACGGAGATGAGAGTATGTTATATATCCTTGCCATCGGCGTTTACTTGATAAGCATGATCATACAGGCCAGACTTCAGAGTGTTTTCAAGAAGTATTCCAAGGTCAGGTCGACAGGAAGATATACGGCGGATGAGGCTGCCGAGAGGATCCTTCGTGAAGCGGAGGTGACCGGGCTTACGATCCGGCCGATAAAGGGAAATCTTACCGATAATTACAATCCGAAGGAAGGGACCATCAACCTGTCGCAGAGTGTGTACGGCAGCTATTCCATTGCCGCGATCGCCGTTGCCGCGCATGAGTGCGGACACGCGATCCAGGATTCAAAGAACTGGTGGTTCTACAGGATCAGACAGTTTCTCGCTCCGGTCGCGGGAATAGCTTCAAAAGCGGGAGTTTATATCGCGATACTCGGTATCCTCATTATGGCAGGCGGAAGCTATGCCGAAGCCAGCGGCAGTTACGCGCTCGGGTATAACATCATAACGGTGGGGATAGTCGCATATTTTATCGCATTCCTTTTCTACCTCATCATGGTGCCTGTGGAGTATAACGCGAGCAACAGGGCGCTCAAGATCATCAAAGAGATGGGCCTTGTCGGGGAAGACCAGGTCGGCGCCTGCAAGAAGGTGCTCAGGGCTGCCGGAAGGACTTATGTCATAGCCATGGCATCTGCCGGAGTAACGCTCCTCAGGCTGTTTTCGATGAGGGGAAGCAGAAGATGAAGCAGATCGAATTTGATTCCGTGTCGGGCCCCGGCAAGAAGGCTGTGGGCTACATATACCCCGTTGACGAGCCGAAAGCGACCATACAGATATGCCACGGTATGGCCGAGTACATCTCGCGTTACGAGGAGATGATCGCGGTCCTCAACGCCGCAGGATACACGGTCTGCGGCATCGACATGCAGGGCCACGGCAAGACAAGTTCCCTTAACAGCGACCCGCTCGGGTACTTCGGCGACGGGAAGGAAGCATATAAGACACTCCTTGAAGACAATCTCATCTTTCATGACCTCGTCGCGAAAACGACGGGACAAGCCCCGTCAGTGCTCTACGGCCATAGCATGGGTTCTTTTGTGGCGAGAGCGATGTATTCCGACAGCAGATATTCCGTAAATTACAACGCCTTCATCTTCGGATCCACAAAAGGCTATGAGCCGGTCGTATCGCTCGGTATCGCGGTGTCGGGATTTCTCTGTCTCATCGGGCGCGGCAGGAAGAAAGGCCGCTTTCTAAGTGTCCTGGCCTTCGGATCATATGACAAGAAGATCCCTGATATAAAGACTCCCTTCGACTGGCTCAGCGTCACGGAGGAAAACGTACAGGCGTACATCAACGATCCCCTTTGCGGATTCATGTTCACGAACAAGGGCTACTACGATATGTTCAAGCTCATCAGGTTCATGCAGAGCAAACAGGCGATGAATGGCCTTTGCAAGAAGCCCTGCCTGTTCCTTTACGCAGACGACGACCCTGTCGGCTCCTTCGGAACCGGTGTCAAAAAGGTCATAGCTAAGTTCATCTCGTGCGGCGTGCCCGCCTCGGATATCGACTTCGGCCCTTACAGGCACGAACTCATGAGGGAGCCCGTCAAGGACGAGTATTTCAAGGCAATAATTGATTTTGTCGATAAGAATATGGCGCGCGGAAATTGAGGTCTTACTTAGCCTCTGAAGCATTTACGTGCGAAAAACGTTTTTTCTTCGAAAAAAGACGTAATCGGTCTTCAAGCGGCCAAACCATAGGCTCCCAATCGGATCAGTTCAGATTTGAAGCACCGATCCTGGAAGCTCCGGAAGAGATCATCTCCTGGGCGAGATCCTTGGTCCTGATGCCGCCTGCGGCCTTGACCTTGACTTCGGGGCCGACGTTGGTGCTCATGAGCTTAACATCTTCGAGAGTTGCTCCGGCAGAGCCGAATCCCGTGCTGGTCTTTATGTAGTCGGCGCCGCTTCCGGTGACGATGTCGCAGAGAGTGATCTTCTCTGATTCGTCGAGGAGACATGTCTCGATGATGACCTTGAGAAGGCAGCCTTTGGAATGAACTCCGTCGGCGAGGGCCTTGAGCTCGGCATAGATCTCGTCAAACCGCTTGTCTTTTACCATGCAGTTGTTGATGACGGTGTCGATCTCATATGCGCCGTTATCACAGGCTTCGAGAGCCTCAAAGAGCTTGACGGCGGGCGTGTGATAGCCGTTGGGGAAGCCGATGACGGTGCAGATCGGGAGCCTTCCCGCGGAATAGCGGTATGCATCTTTAACGTAGCAAGGCTGGATGCAGACTGAAGCCGCATCGCTTGCGACCGCACGGTCGATAAGAGCGTAGATGTCTTCGAGCGTGGCGTTGGTCTTGAGGTTGGTCATATCAACATAACTCATGATGTTTTGAGCGGAAGGGGTCTTCGGCGTGTATCTGAAGTCCGAAGGCTTACAAAGAAGGCTGTTCAGGACCAGAGCAGCGATGTTATTAAATCCGGCCTTAGTGCCCATGTTGTATGGGACGTCGTATCCGCAGCCGTAGATCAGTACGGGAACATCCTCCCTTGAATGATCGGTTGAAGGCGTTGACGGGTCGCAGCCGTGGTCGGCGGTTATTATGAGAAGGTCGTCGGGTCTCATGTCCGCGAGGAAAGAGCCGAGAGAAGAATCAAATTCCATGAGGGCCTTGGCGTAGCCTTCGACGTCGTTCCTGTGACCGTAGAGCATGTCGAAGTCTACGAGATTGATGAAGCACAGCCCCTCGAAGTCACTCTCCTGCATGTCTTTCATGACACTGATGCCTTCGGTATTTCCGGAGGTCCTTATGAACTTCGTAAGGCCGCGTGAAGCGAAGATGTCGACGATCTTGCCTACGGAGATCACATCCTTGCCCTTCTCCTTCAAGATGTCGAGCATCGTCGATGACGGCGGCGTAAGAGAGAAGTCGTGGCGGTTGGAGGTTCTGGTGTAATTACCGGATGTCCCGGTGAACGGGCGTGCGATTATGCGGCCTACCGCGTGCTCGCCTGTCATTATGCCGCGCGCAATCCTGCAGATGTCATAGAGTTCCTCCACGGGGATCACGTCCTCGTGGGCCGCTATCTGAAGGACGCTGTCTGCGGAAGTGTAGACGATGAGAGCGCCTGTCCTTACGTGCTCGTCGCCGTAGTCGCGGATGACCTCGGTGCCGCTATAAGGCTTGTTGCAAAGGATCTCCCTGCCTGTTGCCTCCTTGAGCCTTAAGATCACTTCTGACGGGAACCCGTCCGGGTATGTCGGCATCGGCTTGTCGGACAAGACGCCTGCGATCTCCCAGTGCCCGATGGTCGTATCCTTGCCTGCGGACAGCTCCGTGAGCCTGCCGTATGAACCTAACGGGCGGGGGTAATTCCTGCTCCCGACATGAGACAGGATCCTGGGATCTTTATGCCCCTGTATCTCGAAAAGGCCCATAGAGGCCAGATTGGGCAAGTTAAGATCCCCGTATGTGCAGACCGCTGCGAGGGTGTTGCTGCCTTCGTCGCCGAAGGAACGCGCATCCGCGGCTTCTCCTATGCCGAAACTGTCAAGGACCGTCAGAAAGACTCTCTTTGCCATATTGTCATGCTCCTTAAAATTTTTTCTGTTTATATTATAATTTTAGTCGGATTACGTGCAAGGGACGGATTGAACAGAAGAAGTTTTGAACAACAACGGCAACATAAGGACAAGTATCTTCGTCAAAGTCAACAAACGCGGATTTATTTATTTTATCGGGCTTTTCATTTAGAATTTACCTTGGTCAGTACAGGGAAAGAATAATGAAGATTACTAGCAAGTTTTTACATACGGTTTCCTTCACAAAGAACAGGAAACGCTGGATAGCCGTGGGTATCGTTGTTACGTTGATGTTAACGCTGCTCATGGTCTTTTTGCCGTATTTTAAGGACGAACGTATCTCTTCCTGTGCGGGAACCAGAGGCGAGAGATCGGGTAAGATCTACGGCGAGCCTCTCCGTCAGCCGTTTGTACCGACGGGTCCCAAGATCAATTACATGGAATTAAGGTTCGCGAACTGCGATTATGACGAAGGCATAGTCACGTTTACGGTCTACGATGCCAAGAATAATGTCCTCTACAGCGAGCGTGTCCCTGTAACGAAGCTCACGAGTGACGACTATTACAGGTTTGAAGTCAACCTGAAAGTTACAGTTGGCGCAAAGTACCACTATACTGTTATATGCGACAGCGTGAGCGAGGTCCACTGCCCTAAGCTCTGGATATCCAACAATATCGCCGACGAGTGCGGAAACGTCGTCTATCAGGGATATAATCCCGATGTCAGGATGCAGACGTCCACCGAGATCGGCTATGCACAGTTCCATTATGCCGCTTTTACGATCTCTTTGTTGTCGATCCTTATCGCGGCTTTCTCGGCACTTCTGGTGCTCCATATCGATTCCCACAAGCGTAAGACGATCTGTTATTTTGTTCTCGCGCTGATGCCTGCGGTCACGTTCTTCCTGGTCGAGATCCTCAATGCGAACTCGCTTTTCAAGAAGATCTATGCGGCTTATTTTATCAACTACATACTGTATTTCCTGATCTACTGTTTCTTCTTTGCGATCACGAACAAGCTGAGATTTGCGGTACTGTTTTCGAATACGGTGATATTCATACTGGCCCTTATCAACTATTACAAGCTGGAGTTCAGGGGCGAGCCTTTGTCGTTGTCGGACATCGTTTCCGTCAAGACGGCGATGAACGTGGCGGGCGAGTACGAGATCAAGCCGAGCTATATCGTCATAATGACGGCGTGCCTTTTTATGCTCGTTACCGCGATCGTGTCCAGGTTCCGTTACAGCATGAGGAAGAAGAGGTCGAGATTCGGCATCGCGAGCCTTTGCGTCGTGCTCGGAACACTTATGGTATTTGCGCTCTTTAATACGGACAGATACTCGACGACTACGGATTCGATCATGAAGAAGCTCGGTATCGTCAACAACGTGTGGAACCAGCCTTTGAACTATTCGGATAACGGCATGCTCGTGGCGATCACGATGAATGCCCAGTATCTTAAGGTCAGCCCGCCTGGTGTTTACAGCAAGCAGGGCATGACGGATGTCGAGGCCGATGTCGCGGACAACTACGGTACGGACATGCTCACGGACGAGAAACTCTCGGCCAATATGAGAAAGAGAGTCCTTAACGGCACCAAGCCGAATATCATATGCATCATGAACGAGTCTTATTCGGATTTCTCGCAGTTCGGAGATATCGAGCTCAGTAAGCCATACAGCCCTTATATGGATTCCATGAAGGAGAATACCATCAAGGGTGACTGCTACGTATCGACATACGGCGGCGGAACGGCGAATTCCGAGTTTGAGTTCCTGACGGGAAATACGATGCTCGGAATGCCTAACGGAAGTATCCCTTACCAGCAGTACATAACGGGCGACACCGGATCATTTGCCAGGCTTCTTAAGAGCTACGGCTATACGGCGCTTGCGGTTCACCCGTATCTGGCGAGCGGCTGGAACAGGCCTGATGTATATAAGTACATGGCTTTCGACAAGTTCTATTCGATCGATGATTTCCAGACACCGGAATTCATCAGGTCTTATATAAGCGACGAGTGCTCGTATGAGAAGGTCATCGAGCTTTATGAGGAGCACGAGAAGGAGAGCACAAATCCGCTCTTCGTGTTCAACGTAACGATGCAGAATCACGGTTCGTATACGAAGTCTTATGCGAACTTTGAGCCTGACGTGAGCTATGTTCCTTCGCCGGGAACGTATCCGCAGGCGGAGCAGTATTTCTCGGTAGCGAGGAATTCCGACGATGCCGTAAAGATGCTCATAGAATACTTCTCGAATGTCGACGAGCCGACGGTCATCTGCTTTTTCGGAGATCATCTGCCGAGCCTTAAGGACGGCTTCTATGAGGAAGTCCTGGGCGTGTCGGACATCTCCAAGCTGACTCCGGAAGAGATGCAGAAGCTCTATATAACCGACTATTTTATCTGGGCGAACTATGATATCCCGGAAAAGGAGATCAACGCGATCTCGCTCAATTACCTCTCAACTCTGGTAATGCAGGTCGCGGGCCTTCCGATGTCCGAATATCAGATGTTCCTGTCCGATCTTTATGAACTCTATCCTGTCGTTACGACCATGGGTGTCTGCGACAAGGACGGTAATTATATTGCAGGCAATCTCGAGATGCTTCATAAGGACCTCTGGAATTATTACTCCGTTCTGGAGTACAACAATGTTTTCGGAAAGGAAGACAGAAGATTCTATGTCTACGACATTCCTTACTTTGAGGCTCTCAAGTACAAGCGCGAACTCGAAAAAGAAGACATGCTTCCCACTCCGACCCCTGTGCCGACTACCGTTACGACCAAGGGAAGCGACGACGATGATGAGGACAATTGATGAAAGAGATCACTTTTGAAGATATGGACCTGTCCAAGGAGATACTGGACTCCTTGAGCAAGATGAAGGTCTCAAGACCGACCACGGTCCAGCAGCTGTCGATACCGATCCTGATGAGGGACGAATGCCTTATCGCTAAGGCGCCGACCGGGACCGGAAAGACATTCGCATTTTCCATTCCGATACTCGAATACCTGGATCTCAACAACAAGGACATTCAGGCTCTTATATTGTGCCCGACGAGGGAGCTGGCGCTCCAGATCGCGTCGGAGATCAAGAACCTCGCGAGATTTATCAAGGGCGTCAACGTCTGTGCCGTGATCGGAGGCCAGAGCATGAGGCTCCAGACGGAGAGGATCAATAAGCATCCGCAGATAGTCGTGGCGACGCCGGGCCGCCTTCTCGATCTTTATGAAAGAAGGCTGATCGACATAAGAAGGATCTATACACTGATCCTGGACGAGGCCGACGAGATGCTCAAGATGGGCTTTATCAAGAGCATCCAGGAGATCATGAGGATAACGCCGAAGGATAAGCAGATCGCGCTTTTCTCGGCTACCATGCCGCGCGAGGTCTTGAACATCACATGGTCCTTTATGCAGGGGGCAAAAGAGATCGACGTAATGCCGAAGGCGGAGGACCGCCCGAATATCGACGAGTACATGATCGAGGTCCCGCAGAAGGACAAGTCGCTTGCGATAATCAGGCTCGTGAGGGAACAGGGATTCAGGAAATCCATCGTGTTCTGCAATACGAAGAGACAGACGGACATACTGTACGGGATCTTAAAAGCGGCGGGCTTTAAGTGCGGATGCCTTCAGGGTGACATGGGCCAGGGCGCCAGAAACCGCATGATGGACTCGTTCAGGAACGAGAAGTTCGAGATACTCGTTGCGACCGACGTGGTTGCAAGAGGCATCGATGTTGACGACGTTGACGCGGTATTTAATTACGATATCCCGACCGATAACGAATTCTATCTTCACAGGATCGGAAGGACCGCGAGAGCGGGTAAGACCGGCAAGGCCTACAGCCTCGTTTCCTTCACCGACAAGGCGAGGATGGAAGAGATAATCAGATATACGGGCGCGGACCCGAAACTCCTTGAGATTTAACACAAGAAACCCTTTTTTTGGCGCGTTCCGTCAAGGTATAATGTAGGTAATTTTTTTAGACGGAGTCACCTATGAAAGCAACACTTGATTGGAACAGATATCTGAGCCTTGCTTCTGACGTAGCTTCAGAGGGCATGGTAATGCTCGAGAATGATAACGCACTTCCTTTTCGAAAAGGAAGCGACATAGCCCTCTTCGGAAGGATGCAGTCCCATTACTACAAGAGCGGAACGGGCTCGGGCGGCATGGTCAACGTCAACCACGTGATAACCGTAAGGGAAGCGATGGAGAAATCCCCCGACCTCAACATAGACAAGGAAATAAGCGCATTATATGACGCTTTCGAGTCAGCCTCGCCGCCGGATAACGGCATAGGCTGGGGCAACGAGCCCTGGAGCCAGGAGGAGATGCTTCTAAGTGATGAGGCAGTGTCGGCTGCCGCAGAGAGGAACGACGCGGCAGTGATCGTGATCGCGCGCCTGGCAGGCGAGGACCGCGACAATTCAGCCGAGCGCGGCGCCTACTACCTCTCGGAAAAGGAAGAAGACATGATCTCGAAGGTGTGCTCCGCGTTCGATAAGACGGTCGTCCTCATAAACTCGGGCAACCTCATCGACATGTCCTTTGTCGGGAAGTACAAGCCGTCGGCGGTCCTTTACATCTGGCAGGGCGGCATGAACGGAGCGTCCGCGGTCCCGGAGGTCCTTACCGGCAACAAGACGCCGTCGGGACACCTGACAGACACGATCGCGAAGGCGATAACGGATTATCCTTCTGATCTCAACTTCGGCAAGGGCGACGGGCTCCGCGACGATTATGCGGAGGATATCTACGTCGGGTACAGGTACTTTGAGACCTTCGCCAAGGACAGGGTGTTATACCCCTTCGGCTACGGCCTGACCTACACGAAGTTCGCCGTTACGTCCATTGAACTTAAGGACCTGGAGCTCACGTTCAAGGTCACGAACACGGGAGATCTCGAGGGCAAATACGTCCCGATGGTATTCGCGTCATGCCCGCAGGGAAAGCTCGGCAAGCCTTTGCGTGTCCTTTGCGCCTTCTCGAAAACATCACTCCTCAAATCGGGAGAGAGCGAAGACATGAAGATAACGATCGATCCTCTGAGCTTCGCGTCCTACGACGATTCCGGTAAGACTGAAAGCCCGTATTCATGGGTCCTCGAGGAAGGCATCTACGAATTTTTCCTGGGCGAGAACGCCCGCGATGCGGCCTTGTGCGGAACATATGAAGTTAAAGGCCTTAAGGTCCTCGAGGTCCTCTCATCTGCGTTTAAGCCATATGACAGATTTAAAAGGATCATCCCTGAGAAGACTGATCCGGGATTTGCCGTCTCTTATGAAGACGTTCCGGTAAGGCAGTCGGAGGCCAAGGATAAAAGGCTCGAGGAACTGATGCCGGAGATCCCTCAGACGGGGGATAGAGGAATAACGTTCCCTGACGTCAAAAACGGAAAGAACACATTAGACGAATTCATAGCACAGCTCGACGACGAGCAGCTCTCGCTGATCGTCCGGGGCGAGGGAATGGGAAGCCCCAAGGTCACGACGGGAACTGCGGGAGCTTTCGCAGGGCTCACGAGGGAGATGCGCGCCCTGGGAGTTCCGGCCTGCTGCTGCGCCGACGGTCCTTCCGGCATGAGGATAGACAGCGGCAAGTGCGCCATGGCGCTCCCGAACGGAACCTGCATAGCGAGTACTTTTAACACTTCTCTTGTCGAAGAGCTCTTCGAATGTACGGGACTTGAGATGAGAAGTAACGAGATCGATGTGCTTTTAGGCCCGGGCATCAATATCCACAGGCATCCCTTAAACGGAAGAAACTTCGAGTATTTTTCGGAAGATCCGTATCTGACGGGCAGGATCGTCTGCGCCGCATTGGGCGGGCTTCATAAATACAAGGTCACGGGCTGCGTCAAGCATTTCTGCGCAAATAACAGGGAGAAGCAGCGTCACTTCATGAGTTCGAACGTATCGGAGAGGGCTCTGCGCGAGATCTATCTCAAGGGCTTTGAGATGGCCGTCAAGGAAGGCGGGGCAAAGTGCGTGATGACAGTCTATAACAGGATCAACGGCGTTTACGGCTCATCCTGCTATGACCTCACGACGAAGATATTAAGGCAGCAGTTCGGATTTAAGGGCATCGTAATGTCCGACTGGTGGGCGCATGTCGGGGAGGTGCCGTACGGTGAAGGCAATAAGACGAAGCACAGCGCTTGCGTCCGTTCACAGAACGATCTTTATATGTGCTGCCCCAAGGTCGAGAAGGAAGAGATCGGCTTCACGGATGTTTTCGAGGAGTTAAAGAAAGGGAACATAGAGAGGGCGGAGCTTCAGCGGATCGCCAAAAATGTCCTGGGATTTGCCCTGGATACGCCTGCGATGGACCGCGTCATGGGCGAAGAGACGGTCATTACGCATGTGGATTCGCCGTTCGCGGACGATACGGTCCCGGTCAAGACGGACCTGTACTTCGAGATATACGACGGTTCGGTCGCGGATCTCACGAGATTTAAGACGGTCGAGGGGCACGACGCGGTGTTCGGACTGTCGGTCAGGGACATAGGGAGCTACGAGTTCAGGATATACGCTTCGACGGAATTGTCCGAACTTGCCCAGATCCCGATGACGTGCTTCTACACGAGCATCCCGCTCAAGGTCATTACGTGGAACGGAACTGACGGAAAAGAGACATATCAGGGGTTCAAGGTATTCTGCAGCGGGCAGCCGGCGATCGTAAGGCTCCACTTCGCGAGCCCCGGAGTCACGCTCAAGAGGATGGAAGCGATCTTTATCTGCAAAGAGCGGCTCGAAAATGAACCGACGTAATGATACAATAACAAAAGCATTTAAAAGACGGGAAAGGAGATACTGATGCGACGGGATTATTTCATATGCATTTTTCTATTGCTCGTGGCTATCGCGCTCGCTTTTGTATGCCTTCTTCCGACCTACTATTCATATGACGGCGTGATCGAACGCGAAGTCGGGCTCATCGAGACGCTCGCGAGCACGTTCTTCTGTCTTCTCACGCTCCTCATATTCCCGGTATTCACCGCGATCAAGAAAAAGTTCTGGGCGATGCTCGGAAATGCTGCCTTCGGACTTCTCGCCTTCATCCCGGGAATGTTCCTTCCGGGCATGGCAGCTAAGCTCGCCGCACCTGACGTAAATATATTAACGACGGTCAAGGCATTGTTCTTCAAGGCCATCTATACCATGGTCTATGCCCCGTTCGCAGGTATCGGAAATCTCGCGGGAAATAAGCTCGGACTTATCCTTCCGAAGCTCATATTGCCGGTAACGCTTGTTATCTACGGCGTGGTAAAGCTCTTCAGATTTTATAAGGAAGCTTATATCGCAGAGCAGCTCGCGCCTGTCCCGACCAACGACTCTCCGACGCAGAGGACCAGGAAACCCGATATCCTCGGAACGGTCATCTCTGCTCCGGTTACTCCGCCAACCACGCCTGCTGCACCTACCGCGTCTACTGCGCCTGTGGCACCCGTGACGGAGAAGAAACCTGCTGACAGACCTTCGGGTCCTGCCGTACCGCCGCCTTCAGAAAAGCCGGCGGAGAAACTCACGGGTAATACTTCGGAAAAGCCGAAGCAGATCGCTTCTGAAGAAAACGGGCCTAAAAAGATACCTTCAAGACAAAGACCTGAGCCGACGGGCGTCAGGACTCCCAACATATCACCCGATGTGATCCCTCTGGGCGCTCCGCCTAAGAAGAAGGATGATGTCATATTGCTCTCGGGACCTCCTGACAAGCCGATTGAACTCGGGCCTCCGCCGGAAGAACCGAAAAACCCTCAATAAAGTGTGAGGAATGCGCATAAGGGTTGAAAATAAAGGCTTTCCCTTGTAGAATGTGACACATAAAAGAAATGGGAGATAAGTATGGCCAAGAACCTGAAGTTTTGGAAAAAATACCTGACCACGAGCGAAGATCTCAAGGCCGAGCAGCAGCAGGATGTTGATGCGCTCGAACAGGGACTCGAGGGGCTCACATGGCAGGACGGCGCGAAGAGAGCCGCCAGGGCCGTAAAAAAGACCCCCGCAACTTTGGGCGAAGAGATCGGTAACTCCGTTACGCACGCCGTCATGGCCGTCTTCTTCCTCGGCATGATCCCGTATGCCGCGATCAGGGCATTTACCCACGCCCCTGAAGGCAAGGGCGCACTCGATGCCGTCGGCATCAGCATCTATATGGTCACGTCCTTCCTCATGTTCCTGGCATCGACCTGGTATCATTCGACACTCCGCGGAACCACGCAGAAGTATGTCACGGGCAAGCTCGATCACTGCATGGTCTTTACCTGCATCGCGGGAACATATACGCCTATCTGGCTGTCCCTCATCGGAGGCGTGGCCGGCATCGTTTTCTGTATCGTTCAGTGGTGCCTCGTTCTCGCGGGAATCCTTTTCAAATCACTGATGTATTCGAAGTCCAAGGCGAGCAAGATCATCTCCTGGACCGTATAC
>JAILNZ010000083.1 GCA_024691135.1 Clostridiales bacterium | reverse complement strand
AGAAGATCAGCAGTGACGATATGATAATTGAGATCAGTTTTTTCATGTTTTCCTCCTGTAATTCTTATAGATCTGAGGTGCTTATCAGTTCTTCATACGGACAATGGATCGATTCAGCAGTAAAGCAGTCATTAAGCGGTTTTCCGTCGACAAATTCGGTATCTCCGCTAACATAATCGAGACGTAAGATCTCGCCTTCGGAATTCATAACATCTATAAATGTCTCAGCGTCGGATCCGACCAGGAAAAGTCTGCTTCCTGTAGGTATGACGATATTGCCTGTTTTATTGTCCCCTGAAGACGGATAATATGCATTAAGATCGCATATCGTCTCAAGCGGGAAGGAATAATCCAGGAAATGATAATAATCTTCGAGACTTACGATCATTCCCCTGTCATCGATCTTGCAATCACAGAATCCTCTTCTGTCATAAAAGACATTGACGATCTTACTGCATATGAAATGATCGGGATCAGCAGGTTCAAACGGATATGAAAAATCGGAGTCTTCAAGATACTTTGCTTTATTATCGATTATTATGTAGTTTTTGGTTGTGTCTTTATCAACGTAGGCATAAGAATGCTCACCATACTCTCCTGCCTGCAATAAAACCTTACCGTCTGTAAAGATGAGATAAGGATCTTTAAGATATACACTTTCTGTCAGAAATGAAGTCGTGCCGTCGATATCAAGATAAAATTCGAAGATATCCTTTTCAGGTATATAATTATTTTCAATTTTTATATATTCCTGAATATTGTCTCCGTCTATGTCGTAAAAAGCATAATAATAAAAATAATTATATAAATCTCCACCGCCGGAATATGTATCATCACTCATTTTAAACTCTGTTTTCAAAAAGTAGTCTTTTGGCAGATCATTCCAATAATCCTGAACAAGGATATCCAGATTATCAGAATAAGACAGATATACCCAAGGCTTAAATGATTCGACCGGATCCTCATTTCCTGTGATAACATCGAAATCGATAACAAGATAGATGCCTTCGCGTGTTATTAAGAATTCATAAAGAGTGTTTTCGTCGAGATTATCAGGCATTTCATATACCCAAAGATCCATGTAAGACAACTCCTCGTAAGCACGGTTACAAAGTTCATCAAAATCGTTTGTAACATCATTTATCTCCAATACCCGGCATGTCTTGGGATCGATGTTTACCGGGTGAGATATATAATCGATAAGTTCAGGAGTATTGATAAGATTGACGAGCGCAAAGGAAAAAACAGAATAATCTGCTCTATAAACATCTATATCGCTATGTATAAAATAGCAGCAGTTATCCGAAGGAGCCTTAATGAATTTTTCAAAAAGATCGGTATATTCTTTTCTGCGCTTATTCATAAACTGAGACATGAACTCGGAGAATGCCGGATCGGTATTTGAGTTAATATTGAGTTCTTTGACCTCAATTGTATAATTCGGTACAAATGAATACTCAGGATACTGCAGGCAGAAATTAGAGTAGTCATACTGTATATATTCTTTATTCCCGGAAACCGCAGGTCCTGTCGAGGGTGTCCTTAAATACTCGTGTTCCGGTTCCTCGATAACCGATTCAGTCTCTATCTTCGTAGTAGCCGCGGCAGGTTCAGTCTCCTTTTTCCTTTCTTTTACCTTTTCAGTTTTGTTGCTGTTACATCCGACCATGGAAAATGCGATCGCAGCCGTGATGATCATACATATTATCTTTTTCATGTATCCTCCAATAAAAATTTTTCCTTATGATTTTAACATAAATGGATTTTTGTAAGTACAATCCCTGACAAGTAAAAAGACTTGACAGCATACTTTGTGTCTGATAATATACCTAGGTCTTAATGGCGGAGGTAACGTATGGATAAGATAAATACTTGTCTCGCACTCGATTTTTACGGGAAGCTTTTGACCGATAAGATGAGAGAGATCATGGAGTTCTATTACTTTGACGATCTGTCCCTCGCCGAGATAGCAGATGACGTCGGTATAACAAGACAGGCGGTCCACGATACCGTAAGAAGGGCGGGAGTCCTTCTTGAGGAATATGAGGACAAGCTCGGTCTTATCAGACGTTTTCGAAAAGAAAAAAATGAGATCGAAGAAGCCATAAGGCTCCTTGACAAGGATGATAAAGACGGTGCTTTGATGATATTGAAGGCTGTCAGAGAAGAATTGATAACGGAGTAATTAATGTTTGAGAGTTTATCTTCTAAGCTTCAAAAGATAACTTCTTCCATGCGCGGCAAGGCCCGTGTCACCGAAAAAGATATCAAGGATATGATGCGTGAGATCCGTATGGCTCTCCTTGAGGCCGACGTTAACTATGGCGTTGCCAAGGAATTCGTTGCGGAGATGACAGAGAAGTGCAAGGGTGCCGAGATCGAGCATTCCATCACTCCGGGTCAGCAGATCGTAAAGATCGTACACGAATCACTTGTCGAGCTCCTGGGTACCGGTGATGCCAAGATAAATGTATCTCCTACGGGATTTACTGTCATCGTACTTTACGGTCTTCAGGGTGCAGGTAAGACAACGACGGCAGTTAAGCTTGCCAAGCTTCTTAAGCTCGACAGTAAAAAGCCGATGGTTGCTTCAGTTGACGTTCACAGACCTGCTGCTGCCGAGCAGCTTCGTGTATTAGCCGAGGCAAACGGCATTCAGTGCTATATAGATCCTGAGGAAAAGGATGCTGTTAAGATTTGTAAGGAAGCCATCGAGCGTGCCAAGTATATGCTCTGCAATTATCTTATCGTCGATACGGCAGGCCGTATGACAGTCGATGATGAGATGATGGATGAACTCAAGGATATAAGTTCAGCCGTATCTCCTAATGAGAAGCTCCTTGTAGTCGACAGCATGATCGGTCAGGAAGCCGTTAATGTAGCGCAGACTTTTGAAGAGCAGATCGGTATGGACGGCTTTATCATGACAAAGCTCGACGGTGATGCCAGAGGCGGTGCGGCTCTTTCCATAAGGAAGATGACCGGAAAGCCGATCAAGTACATCTGCGTAGGGGAGAAGATCGACAATATCGAGGTGTTCCACCCGAGCAGGATGGCTGACAGGATACTCGGAATGGGCGATGTAATGAGCCTTATCGAGAAGGCTCAGCAGAATATCGATGAAGATAAGGCCATGCGTCAGGTCGAGAGGATGATGAGTAATGACTATAACCTCAACGACCTTCTTGATCAGTTCGAACAGATCAAGAATATGGGATCGATGAAGGATGTTCTCGGTATGATCCCCGGTGCCGCAGGCAAGATCAAGGATGAGGACATAGATGATAAGATAATCGATACGAATATGGCTATCATCAGGTCGATGACCAAGAAGGAGAGGAAGAATCCGAAGCTCCTTAATGCTTCCAGAAGGAAGCGTATAGCGGAAGGATCAGGAACTTCAGTCCAGCAGGTCAATCAGCTGATCAAGCAATATGAACAGTCTGCCCAGATGATGAAGCAGTTCAAGGGCGGCAAATTCGGCGGTTTCAAGATGCCTAAGGGTTTCCCGGGCGGTAAGATGGGCAGGTTCGGCGGCTTCGGCGGTTTCCGCGGTTTCTGATATAAGGTATATTCCATAGCAATATGTGAATTATAAATAATCAAATAAATCATTTTTTGGAGGAACAAAAATGGCAGTTAAGATTCGTTTAAGAAGAATGGGTAAGAAAAAGGCACCTTTCTATCGTGTAGTTGTTGCAGATTCACGTTATCCGCGTGACGGACGCTTCATCGAGGAGATCGGTACATATAATCCTCTTACAGATCCTGCAGAGGTCAATATCGATGCAGAAGCAGCAAAGAAGTGGATCGGCAACGGCGCTCAGCCTACTGATACAGTAAGAAGTCTCCTCAAGAAGGAAGGCATTCTTTGATCAGTCTGATATATAGGAGAGAAAAATGAGCGAATTACTTACATCGATGGCAAAATCGCTGGTAAATAATCCGGACGAGGTTGTCGTAAAGAAGACAGAGCGCGGAAATACAGTTGTTTTCGAGCTTTCTGTAGCACCTGACGATATGGGTAAGATCATCGGCAAAAACGGAAAAAGAGCTCAGGCTATCCGCTCTATCATGAAGGCTAAGTACCTTAAGGAAGGTAAGCGTGTAGTCGTTGACATCGTTGACTGATGAACGAACGCATCGTAATAGGTAAGATAATCGGCGCACACGGTATACGGGGAGAGGTAAAAGTCTTCCCGATAACTGATAATGTGCGCCGTTTTAATAAGCTTAAGAATTGCTTTATCGAAAAAGAAGACGGAACGGTCATCAAAGAACTTGATGTCAGGGGAGCAAGGGTCGATAAGACGAATGCGCTCGTTGCTTTTGCTGATCTGTTTGACAGAACTGAAGCTGAGAAACTGAAGGGCACTTATATCTCCGTTAGCAGGGACAATGCCGTTAAACTCAGCAGAGGATCTTATTTTATAGCAGATCTTAAAGGCGCAAGGGTCATTGATGATGATCTGGGCGATCTGGGCGTTATCAATGACATTTTCGAGACGGGTGCAAATCAGGTTATCGAAGTTAAGCGTCCCGGCAAACAGAACCTGCTCATACCGTTTCTTAAAGCCGTCTGCTATGAGATCGAGCCGGAACAGGGCTATGTCAAAGTGAAGCTTCCGGACGGGCTTTTTGAATTATACGAGGGCTGATATGAGATTTTCCGTTATTTCTCTTTTTCCCGGTCAGATAGATGCTTTCCTCAAGGAGAGTATCATAGGTCGTGCCAGGGAAAAGAGGATAATCGATATCGATTTCTATGATATCAGGGATTATTCCGGAAATCCTTACGGCAAGGTGGATGATACGTTATACGGCGGCGGAACCGGCATGCTCATTCAGTGTGAACCCGTTTACCGCTGCTATGAGGACGTTTGTTCATCCGGTAAGCCATATGTTATATATGTAAGCCCCAAGGGAAAGGTCCTTGATCAGAAAAAGGTCAGAGAGCTTGCCGGTAAAGATCACATAGCGATCCTTTGCGGTCACTATGAAGGGATCGATTCAAGGGTAACCGATGAGATCGTGGATGAGGAGATATCTATAGGTGATTATGTTCTCACAGGCGGTGAGATAGCTGCCGTTACGATTATCGATTCCGTTTCCAGGATGATAGAAGGCGTTCTTCCCAATGAAGATGCCTATACCAATGAGTCTCACATGAACGGAACCTTGGAGGCGTCTCAATATACGAAGCCCAGGATCTGGCATGACAGGGAAGTCCCTGAAGTGCTCCTTAACGGTAATCAGGCACAGATCGATGATTATAACAGGACGATGTCCCTTGTGGAAACAATGGATAAAAGGCCTGATATGTTCGATAAATTGGCACTTACGGAAGAAGATTGGCAAAAAGTACTTGCCAGAAAAAGACAAAACTGATAAAATTTACGGGTTAATTGGGATGGTCCTCTGTATTTACATAGGGAAATGCATGAACATCTAACAGAGAAGGAGGAACTTAAGATGGATTTGGTTAAGGTTGTTGAGAGTGAGAATCTTCGCAATAGCTTCTCCGAAGTTGAGATCGGTGACTACGTTAAGGCACATCTCAAGATCAAGGAAGGAAACCGTGAGCGTATCCAGATTTTCGAAGGATATGTTATCGCTCGTAAGGGATCCGGTATTTCCGAGACAATAACAATTCGTCGTATTTCTTACGGCGTTGGTGTAGAGCGTATTCTTCCTGTACATTCTCCTAAGATCGAGAAGATCGACATCGTCCGTAAGGGTCGTGTCAGAAGAGCGAAGCTTTATTACCTCCGTTCACGTCAGGGTAAGGCTGCCAGGATCGCAGAAAAGCTCTGATAACATTTTGTGTTTTAAGAAGATCAGCACCTTTGAGTTATTCAAAGGTGCTTTTTCATTATTCTACAAAAATGCTTTGATTTTACTATTTACATTAAGAGAAGAATGTTTTAGCATTTTATAGGTTATATTTTATTAATAAATAAAGGAGTTAACTATGGATCTTTCACCACTTCAGAAAGCAAGGTATGAGTATCAGCCTAAGCTTCCGGGCATGCTCAGAAACGGTATTGCAGATATCTGCGTAAAGGAAGGCGCTGCTACAGCCAGCGTAGCTGATCAGGACAAGATTAAGGCTCTTTTCCCTAATACATACGGTAAGCCGGAGATCACTTTTGAGAAGGGAACCAACACATCCGCTTCTAAGAAGCAGGTTGTAGGTGTTATCCTCTCAGGCGGACAGGCTCCGGGCGGACATAACGTTATCTCGGGTCTTTATGATGCTTTGAAGGCAACAAACAGCGAGAACGTTCTCCTCGGATTCAAGGGCGGCCCTGACGGACTTCTCAAGAATGATTATGTCGAGTTTGACGACAAGTTCATCGACGCTTACAGAAACACAGGCGGATTTGATATCATCGGTTCCGGTAGAACAAAGCTCGAGACTGAAGAGCAGTTCAATATCGTTGCCGAGAATGCTAAGAAGAACGGCCTTACCGCTATCGTTATCATTGGCGGTGACGACTCCAATACAAATGCTGCTACTCTTGCAGAGTATATGGCAGCAAAGAATACCGGTATCCAGGTAATCGGCTGTCCTAAGACGATCGACGGTGACCTTAAGAATGAGGATATCGAGGCTTCCTTCGGATTTGATACAGCTACAAAGACATATTCCGAGCTCATCGGTAACATCGAGCGTGATGCTAACTCCGCTAAGAAGTACTGGCACTTCATCAAGGTTATGGGCCGTTCAGCTTCCCATGTTGCTCTTGAGTGCGCTCTCGAGACACAGCCTAACATCTGCCTCATCGGTGAGGAAGTAGCAGCTAAGAAGATGTCTCTCGCAGACATCACAAACCAGATCGCTGACTCTGTTGAGAAGAGAGCAGCTAACGGCGACAACTTCCTCACCGATGAGGCAGATGTTAGGCTGTGTCTCAAGTGCGCACTCAAGAGCAACGTGGGAAGCAGAACGTCCCATAACCTTGATGAAGTGCCAATACTTCTTT
>JAILNZ010000074.1 GCA_024691135.1 Clostridiales bacterium | reverse complement strand
CCACCCCCACATGTCCATGAACGGCAAGATCTGTGTCGTCCATAACGGCATCATCGAGAACTATGCCCAGCTTAAGAAGTTCCTTAAGAGAAAAGGCTATGAATTCGCATCTGATACGGATACGGAAGTAGTCTCCCAGCTGATCGAATATTACTACACGAAGACGTCGGATTTTGAAGGAGCGGTACGCTCTGCTTTGCAGGATATCGTAGGTTCTTATGCACTTTGCATCCTCTGCGTCGATTTCCCGGACGAGATCATCTGTGCAAAAAAGGATAACCCGATCGTCATAGGAATCGGCAAGAACGAGAATTTCATCGCTTCCGATATCCCTGCACTTATCGAATATACCAGGGACGTCGTTTTCATGGAGGATAACTGCATCCTCATCATGACCAAGGACTCTCTCGAGATCAAGGACGTTCACGGCGATACCGTCGATTATGAGGTGTCCCATGTCGAGTGGGATACGGACGCCGCACAGAAGGGCGGCTATGCGCACTTCATGATGAAGGAGATGTTCGAAGAACCCAAGGTCTTTGAAGCGACAGTCTCACCGAGGATCAAGGAAGGCGACATCTTCATAGAGCACTTCCCGGCAGACAGGGAATTCCTAAGCGGCATCAACAAGATCAATATCGTTGCCTGCGGTTCTGCTTATCATGCGGGCTGCGTCGGCAAATTCATGATCGAGAAGCTCTGCAGGATCCCGACTGTCTGTACAGTAGCAAGCGAATTCATCTACTCCGATCCGATCATTGACGATCATACGCTGACTCTCGTGATATCACAGTCCGGTGAGACGCTCGATACGAGAAATGCGATGAGGGAAGCTAAGAACAGGGGAAGTAAGACCCTGGCTATCGTAAACGTTATAGGAAGTACGATCGCAAGAGAAGCGGATTACGTGTTATATACGGCTGCAGGTCCCGAGATCTCGGTCGCGTCGACCAAGGCATATATAACGCAGCTCGGATGCGTCTATCTTCTCGCGTTCAAGTTTGCGCATGAACTGGGGATGATCGATGATGAGAGATATGCTCATTTCCAGAAGGAGATCCTCATGATCCCCGATAAGCTCAAGCAGATCCTTGACAGGCAAAACGACATACAGAAGTTCGCTTCTTCTCAGTTCAATGCGGACAGCATCTTCTTCATCGGAAGGGGACTTGATTATTCCCTCTCGATGGAAGCGTCCCTGAAGCTCAAGGAGATATCTTATATACATTCGGAGGCTTATGCCGGCGGCGAATTAAAGCACGGCACGATAGCACTCATCGAAGACGGCACGCTCGTTGTAAGCCCTATTACGCAGGACGAGATGTGCGGCAAGATGGAATCGAACATCAAGGAAGTCAAGTCGCGCGGAGCAACCGTCCTTACGATCATCCCGGAGAGGTTCTCGAAGATAGACTTTTCGTGTGACGCGAGATTCTATATACCGGACTGCGACGAACTGATGTCGCCGATATTAGCTGCTCTTCCGTGCCAGCTTTTCGCGTACTACATGGCGGTAAACAAGGGATGCGATATCGATAAACCCAGAAATCTCGCCAAATCGGTCACGGTCGAATGAGTTTTCGAGAAGGCATATATGGTTGAGCAGAAAACGATAATTATTTATATATATGGAAGATTGACACCTCATGTGCCGATTGCTAAAATTCCATATTAAAGATGGGCAAGGACGTTCAATCAGGCGATTATTCGCCCTGTATGAATGTCTTTTTCTTTAGGAGTGAAAAGTATGATTAAACCGGATCGTAAAATTGTTCTTGAGGACGGAAGCGAATACATAGGAACGGGCTTCGGCGCCAATGTCGAGCGCGTTTGCGAGATCGTCTTCAACACCTCGATGGTCGGCTACCAGGAGATCATCTCGGATCCTTCCTATACGGATCAGATGGTCGTCATGACATACCCTCTCATCGGTAACTACGGTATCACCGATGACGACTATGAGTGCAAGAACCCGAGCATCGGAGGCCTCATAGTAAGCGATTATAACGACATGCCTTCCAACTTCAGATATACGAAGACACTTTCCGAGGAGCTCGAGGACAATAACATCCCGGGCATCAGCGGCGTTGATACGAGGCAGCTCACGAGGAGCATCAGGGACTTAGGTTCCAGGCGTGTTATTATCACATCGGTCGATACTCCAACTGATATCGCTCTTGCCAAGATCAAGATAACTCCCGTCCCTCACGATCAGGTCAGCCGCGTAAGCTCGAAGAAGCGCTGGTACTCGAGGACCCCAAACCCGCTCTATAACGTTGTCGCCATAGACTGCGGCATCAAGCTCAATATCATCCGTAAGCTCAACTCCTATGGTTGTAACGTAACGGTCGTTCCTTACGACACCACCGCCGAAGAGATCGAGTTCATGAAGCCTGACGGCATATTCCTCTCGAACGGTCCGGGAGATCCGGAAGACGTTACCCCCGTGATCGAGACGGTGAAGGCACTCCGCGGCAAGTATCCGATCTTCGGCATCTGCTTAGGTCACCAGATCATATCCCTGGCATACGGCGCTAAAACATACAAGCTCAAGTTCGGCCACAGAGGCGGAAACCACCCGGTCAAGAACCTTAAGACCGGCAAGATCGAGATAACATCCCAGAACCACAGCTTCGCGGTAGACCTTAAGAGCCTTGAGGGCACGGGTCTTACCGCAACCCACATAAATCTTCTGGACAACACCGTTGAAGGTGTCGAGTGTGAAAAAGACAATGTCTTCTCAGTTCAGTATCATCCTGAGAGCGCACCGGGACCTCAGGACAGTTCGTACCTTTTCGAGAAGTTTACCGGAATACTCAAGGAGGTAAAGGACAATGCCTAAGAGAACCGATATCAAAAAAGTTTTGGTCATAGGCTCAGGCCCGATAGTAATAGGTCAGGCAGCCGAGTTCGACTATGCGGGAACGCAGGCCTGTCTTGCTCTTAAGGAGGAAGGCTACGAAGTTATCCTCGCTAACTCCAACCCCGCAACCATCATGACAGATACGTCCATTGCGGACAAAGTTTATATGGAACCTCTGACACTTGAATTTCTCGCGAGGATCTGCCGTCTCGAGCGTCCTGACGCGATCGTTCCGGGCATTGGCGGTCAGACAGGTCTTAACCTCGCGATGCAGCTGTCCAAAAAGGGCGTTCTCCAGGAATGCGAGATCGAGCTCCTCGGAACAGACGCCAAGAGCATCGAATGCGCCGAGGACCGTGAACTCTTCAAGGAACTGTGCGAGAAGATCGGCGAGCCTGTTGTTCCTTCACAGATCACATACAGCATAGAGGAGGCACTGGATGCAGCCGAGAAGATCGGCTATCCCGTTATCCTGCGTCCCGCATTTACTCTCGGCGGAACGGGAGGCGGCTTTGCCGATAACCCCGATGAGCTCCGCGTCATGATGAAGAATGCGCTTGCTCTGTCGCCTGTCCATCAGGTACTTGTAGAGAAGAGCATCAAGGGTTATAAAGAGATCGAATACGAAGTCATACGTGATTCCAACGATACGGCGATCACCGTCTGTAACATGGAAAACCTCGACCCTGTCGGAATCCATACAGGTGACTCGATAGTCGTTGCCCCGTCGCAGACTCTTACCA
>JAILNZ010000071.1 GCA_024691135.1 Clostridiales bacterium | reverse complement strand
GTATAGCAGTTTAGGGGATCTCCTGCTGTTAAAAAAGCCATTCGGAGTTTTCCTCTTTTCCCGAAGAGGAGAGTAGGTTGACATAATGCATAGCCCACCGCCCGTATGTGCATCTGCGGGAAAAGGGCAGAAAAAAACCTGACAACAAGTACTTGATTTTTGTTAGCAGGTTTTATTTTCCTGGCTCCAGGAAGAAATAAATAAACACACCCATTGGATTGAGGCCTGATGGGTGTGTAAATTGTTGCACATCTGAGGAACCCGTCCTAGCGGACTCGTGTTCTTCATAATGATTATACCACGTTATTCGATCTCTATAGTCGCATCAGTCAGGTGACGGTACAGCTGACCGTCTTTTTCGTAAAGCGTGATGGTGCCTGTGACCTTGAAGTAAGCGCCTTCTTCGGGATAGTCGTCAGGGTAGGTGAGGCCATCTGCTACGAACTCGAATCCCTGGAGACAGCAGCCTGTGTCATCCATGACATAGCAGGCGTAGTAGCGCTCGTTCTCCTCCTCGATGAAGATTGAGGTGAACTGGCCGCGCATGGTAAGTGTCTTGCCATCGTAGTTATCCGGATTCATGGAGATATCGGTAAGTTCCGCAAAGATCATTGTCGAAGACATGCCGGAGATATCCAGATGGTCTCCCGTTAAGTCAACCGGAGGATCTGAAGGAACCGTCGCCGCCACGGAAACGGAAGGGACGGAAGCGTACGGCATACTAAACTGCGCGAGATTATCATCTGCCTTCGGTTTGGAAGAGCAGGAACATAATAATGCCAGTAGTATCGTGATAGTGAAGAGTTTAATTGTTTTCATTTTTTAATCTTTCCGAGAAGGAGGCAGATAACGAATGCGAGCGCGTCGCAGGCGACGATCGTTGAGCCTACCGGCGTTCCGAAGAGTATCGCGAACAGAAGGCCCGATACGGCGCAGATGACCGAGATGACGGCAGCGAGGATCGTCACGCCCTTGAAACTGTTTGACAGCCTCATCGCAGACAGCGAAGGGAATACCAGCAGAGCCGAGATAAGGAGCGATCCGACGAGGTTCATCGCGAGAACGATGATAACGGCCGTGATCACGGCAATGATAAGATTATAGATCTCCGCCTTGGATCCTGTGGCCGTCGCGAAATCCTCGTCAAACGTGACCGCAAAGATCCTGTTATAGAGGAAGATGAATACGGCGATCGTGATAAGCGACAGGACGATGCACAAGATGACGTCAGAAGTCGTGAGGGTAATGATCGATGTCGATCCGAACAGCGTCGAGCACACATCACCCGACACGTTAGCTGAAGCCGGCAGGACGTTCAGCAGAAGATAGCCGAATGCCATCGATCCGACGGAAATCATGGCTATCGCCGCATCACCCTTGACCTTGGTGTTGCGCCCCGTCCTAAGGAGCAGGATGGCTGCAAGAACGGTCACCGGAAGGATCAGGATCATGTTGTTCGTGAACTTGAGAACGGACGCGACCGCGAGCGCTCCGAAAGCGACATGCGACAGCCCGTCGCCTATGAACGAGAAGCGCTTGAGCACGAGCGACACGCCCAGAAGCGCCGCACAGAGGGATATCAGGATCGCTACGACAACGGCGTTCCTCACATATGACATCTGAAAATACATCACGAGCTTATCCATCAGGCATCACTTCCTTTCCTGAGGAAACTCTGTCCCACGGAACTTACGGTATATTCATCCTTCGTCCCGAAAAAGACTTCGTCTCCGATGTGAAGGATGTGGCTTGCATATCTGACAGCTGCGGACGAATCATGAGTGATCATGATTATCGCGAGCCCTTCCTTATTGAGCCGCTCGACCAGGTCATACATGTCCTGCTGAGCGATAGGATCAAGACCCGTAACGGGCTCGTCGAGAAGAAGGATCTTACCCGAGGAGCAGAGCGCTCTCGCAAGAAGGACACGCTGCTGCTGTCCTCCGGATAAGTCCTTGAAGCTTCTGTCTTTCTGATCCTCGATGCCCATTCTCCTGAGATTTTTGAGAGCTATCTCCTTTTCGGCCTTGCCGTAAAAAGGACGGAGTCCCAGGCGGTTCTGGCATCCCGAGAGAACGATCTCCATGACAGACGCCGGAAAATCTTTTCGAACGGTAGCCTGCTGAGGCAGGAACCCGAATTCGTTCTTGGACAATCCTTCACCTCTCTCGATCGTACCCGATATCGGTTTAAGAAGTCCCAGCAGGGCCTTCATGAGCGTAGTCTTGCCTGCGCCGTTCTCGCCGAGTATGCAAAGATAATCCCCCTCGTCGACGGTGAAGCTGAGATTACTTACTACGGCCGAAGATTCATATCCGAGTGTCAGGTCAGTGATCTTGAGAAGTGACATCCAATCCTCCTTATCCGAGCGCGGTGCTCAGGACATTCAGATTCTTTTCCATGATCGTGAGATAATCGGCACCATTGTCGATGGCCGCTTTGTCTGTCGACTGCATGGAATTCAGTACGAGAATCTGAGCATCTTTTGTTTGTGTATTATCTATGATGGTCTTTGCGATCTTCTGATCGGAATTGTCGATCGTGAAGATGTACTTGAGGCCGAGCTCGTCTGCCTTGGCCGACAGGAACGCGATCGTCTCAAAGCTCGCTTCGGTCTCTGCCGAGCATCCGATAAAGGCTGCAAAATAATCAAGGCCGTAGTCCTCCGTCATATATCTGAACGGAAACCTGTCTCCGAACAGCAACGTCTTCATTGACGCTCCGGAAGCGGCTTCCTCATACCTCGAATCGAGGTCGTCGAGCTTACTTATGTAATCCGAAGCATTCTTCTCATATGTGTCGGCCTTCTTCGGATCGAGTGCCTTAAGCTCATCCGCGATCTTCCTCACAAAGACCTTCGCGTTTTTCAGGGAGAGCCAGACGTGCTCGTCATACTCGGCCTCCTCTTCGCCTTCCTCTTCCTCTTCCTCTTCTTCGCCCTGCATGCCCTCCTTGAGCTCTTCCTCATAGGCATCGTCTCCGAGCACGTCCATAAGGTTTACCACCTTCATGTTCTTGTTGGATGCGCTCTTAAGGGCATCGTCGACCCATCCGTCGGATTCGCCGCCGACATATACAAAAAGGTCGCAGTTCGAGATCTCGAGCATATCCGCGGCAGTCGGCTGATAGCTGTGAAGATCCACGCCGTTATCAAGAAGGAGAGTAATATTCTCGTCGCTTCCCGTGATGTTTCTTACCCAGTCATACTCCGGGAAGATCGTTGTGACGATCTTTATGCCGTCCTTGCCGCTCTTTTCGGCATTACAGGCGCAAAGAGCGACGAGCGTCATCAAAGTTGCAAGCATCAATGCTAATTTTTTCATTATTTATACCTCATGTCTGTTTTTCTTTTCGCGAAAACAAACATCAATTGTTCAGTCTTGTCTTGAGCTCCACCGGAGACAGCGAATACCTCTC
>JAILNZ010000048.1 GCA_024691135.1 Clostridiales bacterium | reverse complement strand
AGCTTACCTGCGATCAATGTTCCCTGGCCGCCTACGCCTGCCAATACGATTGAAGCTTCAAAGTTTTCCATGATTACTCCTCCCCCTTGATCAAAGCGTCAAATTTACATACATTTACACAGAGTCCGCAGTTATTGCAGGACTCAGGATCGATCATTGGCTTTTTATCCTCACCCATGATGAGAGCAGGACACATGATGCGTCCGCAGGCTCCGCAGGAACGGCACTTGTCATAGTCACAAGATACCTCGATGCCCTTCTTGGCTCTTCCCGTAGGAATAAGTGCACAAGGACGGCGTGCGATGACAACAGATACGATATCCTTCTCGAGTTCTTCCTTGATGACCTTCTCTGCTCCGTATGTGTCAACAGGATCGACAACGCGGACGGAAGCAACGCCTAAGCTTCTGCAAAGACCTTCAAGGTCGACTGCAGGAGCATCTTCAAGTCGGATGTTCTTACCTGTCGAAGGATTCTGCTGATGTCCCGTCATACCCGTGATCGAGTTATCGAGGATGATGAGCGTGATGGAACTCTGATTATACACGGCATTCATAAGGTTAGTGATACCTGAATGAAGGAATGTGGAATCACCAATTACGCCGACTGTCTTTCTGGAATCGGCACCGTCTGTTGCCTTGTCAAATCCGTGAGCCATGCCTACGGAAGCACCCATACATACGACGGCATCTACTGCCTGCATCGGCGGGAGAGCTCCCAGCGTATAGCATCCAATATCGCCCATAACCTGAACCTTGAGACGGTTCAAGGCAAGGAACAATCCCTTGTGAGGACATCCTGCGCAAAGTACCGGCGGACGGCCCGGAGGAGTCGGAAGAGACGATGTGTCTATACCTGCCTCAGGAAGAGGAAGATCAGAGAGAGCCTTACGGATCATGGTTGCAGTATACTCACCGAGCATTGTGAAGAGCTCCTTGCCCTCGCACTTAATGCCCTGAGCCTTGATCTCGTTCTCGATGAACGGATCGAGTTCCTCGACTACTACCAGACGATCGACCTTGGATGCGAAATCACGGATAAGATCCATAGGAAGCGGCCATACGAGACCGAGCTTCAATACGCTAGCATCAGGAACACCATCCCTGACATACTGATATGAAGCACCCGATGTGATAATGCCGAGCTTGGTATCGCGCATCTCGACCTTATGACGGCCGATCGAGAGATCATTGGAATCCTTTGCGATGGTCCTTGTCCTCTCCTCGACTACAACATGACGCTTGATGGCGTTAGCCGGCATCATGACATATTTGGCAGGATCCTTGGTATATTCCTTAAGTGTGATCGGATTAGGGTCTTCCAGTTCAACCGTGCTCCTGGAGTGAGATACTCTCGTATGAAGACGGAGGATCACAGGTGTATCGTATTTCTCGGAAAACTCGAAGGCATACTTGGCAAATTCCTTGCACTCAGCACTGTCTGAGGGCTCAAGTACAGGTACTTTGGCACTTCTCGCGTGATTTCTCGTATCCTGCTCATTCTGGGAAGAGTGCATTCCCGGATCATCGGCGACACAGAACACGAGTCCGCCGTTAACACCCGTATAAGCTGCCGTAAAGAGCGGATCTGCCGATACGTTGAGTCCGACGTGCTTCATGCATGTCATGGCTCTTGCTCCTCTTATGGAAGCTCCGATGGCTACTTCCGCACCGACTTTCTCGTTAGGTGCCCACTCACAAGACACCTCCTTAAACTTAGCGATCTCTTCGGTTATCTCGGTACTCGGCGTACCCGGATACGATGAAACAAGCTTGACTCCCGCCTCATAAGCGCCACGGGCAACTGCTTCGTTTCCAAGCATGATAGTCTTCATCTTGGTCCCTCCTGATATGTTACTTTTCTAGCATAGTAATCATAATACCACAAATCCAAACGTTTGGAGCATTATCTTTCCCGCGCATCAAAAAAGTGCTTGACACCCCATAGTCACATTAGTATAATTGTCAATGCTTATTACGAATGCGGTCGTGGCGGAATAGGCAGACGCGCACGTTTGAGGGGCGTGTGGGAGACCGTACGAGTTCAAGTCTCGTCGACCGCACCATTACAAAAGAGCAGTTCAGATAAACCGAACTGCTCTTTTATTTTCCTACTAAACTGACCGATCACATCTTGTACGGAAGGATCCTTGCTTTAATACAAAGATTCAGATACTCTTCACTACGGGTAAACCCTAAGACGACTGATTCACGCGAAGTGCCGTTGTCCAGTAATCCTACCCAGTATCCCATTCCGGATGACTCGCCTTCTCTTCCCATAAAAGTCAGGTACAGGCGCTTTACAAATTCTTCATTGGAAATATTCTGATCCTGTATTTCCTTACAGATAAAGAATTGAAGACCTGCTTCTTCACCTGTTATCTTGTGACTAGCAAGCAATACGGCCCAATAAGCCATTCCTGGATAATCAACATCACGATTCAAAGCTGTTTTATATAACCGTTCAGTGAAAGATTTCACGCTGCTGTTAGGATAGACGTTTATTTTAGTGCTTACAGAAGATCCTGATCTTATCCTGTTTTTAGCGCATGTGTCAGCCCATTCCTGTGAGTCAACAAAGAAACCGACCGCATCCGCTCTTGAAATAGTCTTTGCTTCAATAAGCCCGAGCCAATATGCTTTACCATTGGGATCCGAATCACAATCCCTGTCAAAGAATACTTTGTATAAGACTCTGACATATTCTTCATCAGAATAATTCATTGAAGCAAACTCAGGGCTCAACAAGAATGATTTAGCAGCATCAGCACCCGTGATCTTATAGTTATATAGCAGTTCATACCAATAATCATATCCCGAAGCATCAGGCTCTCTTCCGAAAGTAAAATAGTATAATCTGTGAATAAAATCTCCCGTGCCACCGATAGCCTCCACACAATCAGCAGGGATATAATCATCCACTGTCTCAGGAAGTTTTTCAAATACAGCTATGAATTTTCTTTCGGTATCACCTGTAACAAAGGAAAATGTCTTATTGGTCGAAATGTCAACTATGTCATATCCCAAATCTTCCTGCCATTTAACAAACTTGTACTTGTTGTTTGGCTGAGCACTTATCGATACTTTTTGGTTCGAGAGAGAACCAAATGTCTTGGTTACCGTTCCTCCTTCTTCAGGTTGAGCTGATGTCTTCGTACATACCGTTAATACATCAATTCCTTTATCAAAATAAAACTCCAAATATACAGGAGAATTACTGCTGCAATAATATATTGGATACTGCTGGCCATTAATCTGAACAGACTTGGAGCTATATCCTTCCTTGTACAGATTTAATAACGTTGTTTGAGTAGAAAGATCGATTGTTTTTAAACTACTATTGTCATAGATATTTAACTGCTTAATCATAAGGGCTTTTTCGCTGAATGTGATCTTTTCGATCTTGTTTGAA
>JAILNZ010000054.1 GCA_024691135.1 Clostridiales bacterium | reverse complement strand
AAAGGCGGATGAATATGATATCGTTATGGCCGTCGGCGGCGACGGAACAGTAAATGAGGTCGTAACGGGAATGCTGCGGGGAAATATCGATCTTCCTCTGGCTATATATACCTCGGGAACGGTAAACGATTTTGCTTCTTTTATGAAGCTGCCGTCCGAGCCTTCGGATTTTGCAAGGATGCTCATGACACATAAGACCGTTACCGTGGACTGCGGCAAAGTCAACGACAGATATTTCCTGAATGTCCTCGCGGGAGGACTTCTGAGCGCCGTAGCTTATAAGGTCCCGTCAGATCTTAAGACCAACCTCGGACCTGTCGCTTACTGGATCGAAGGTCTTAAGGAGATCAACTCAATCACGAAGACCATTCCTCTTAAGCTTACGACCGATAAGGAGGAGTACGACATCGATGCCACGATGTTCCTCATTTCAAATACAAGAAGCGTCGGAGGATTCAAAAATCTCATGCTCGATGCCGATCTTCATGACGGACTTCTGGATGTACTGGTAATATCCAAGGTCAAATATACCGATGCGATCCCGCTTCTGAACAAGATAGCGATCGGAGAGCATCTCGAGAGTGACAAGGTCATCTATTTCCAGACGGGCAAACTGGAGATGTCTACTACGGGTGACAAGGACGTGACTCTCGACATCGACGGCGAAGAGGGACCTAAGCTCCCTGCGACCATCGAATGTATCAGAAATGCCATCAGACTGGTGGTTCCCAACGAGGAGGAATTGCTTTAATGTTCGGGAAGAAGAACAACAGGAATAATACTACGAGAAAACCGCAGATAGATGCGTCCGAGCTTCTCGGTCAGGAAGAGGAAGTCTCCCCTTCCGAGAACGAAGTGCCGGAAGTTATCGAAGAGCCGTCCGGCGAGGGATATGAAGTTGCTCCTGCCGAAGAGGCCGCAGAAATATCCGTAAGTGAGGAAACCGTGATCGAAGAGATGCCGGGTGAAGAGGCTGTGGCCGAAGAAGCAGGAGATATCACAGCAGAACCTGTAAAAGAGGAGATCGCCCTGATCCCTGAGGAAGAGCAGGTCAAGGAGCAGGAGCGCGCGATGATCTATTCATCCATCGATGACATCGACCCTGATCTTCTCACGAATTCGGAAAGCGGCGAAGTTACTTCCAGAAAAGCGGAAAAGAAGAACGTTACGGAATTTATCGAGAACCCTGTCGAGCCGGTCAAGCTCGAACTTGACAGATCGGAAGACGCAAAGACGAAGAAAGTGACTTCGGGAGCACTCGGTTACGTTATCGTGGCTCTCATCGCCGTCGTCCTCATAGTCGGAGTCCTGATCTTTACCGAGGCGGGACTCAAGGAAAAGTTCAAGAGCCCTCTTTCCATCAACAACACGAGCATCTCTTCCGATGAGTTCAGCTTCATGTATCACTATGTGCTCATCGAGAACGGCGTGGATGTTTTCGATAAGGATACAAAGGCAATGCTCGAAGGTCCTTCTGTGGACCCGAACTTCAAGACGAACAGGGAATATTTCCTGGATCTGACGGCGAAGGAGCTCCAGATCATGCAGCTTCTTTACGATGATGCGACGAAGAACGGCTACAAGATCGAGGACAAGCATTACCAGATGGCCCAGGCATATATCGACTGGCTCAAGGAGAAGTCCGATGAGCTCGGTGTACCGCTCGATACATATATACAGGGCGTTTTCGGGACGCAGGTAACGAAGGGCACCGTTATGGATACCCTCGCAAAGAAGTATTTTACGGAGGATTATGCCTCCGACGCCAAGCTCGTTGAGCTTCAGGCTTCAGCCGAGCAGGCACAGAGCGCATATAAGTCAAATCAGAATGCCTACGATCTCGTAAGCTACAAGATCTTCAGGATGACTTACGACCAGAGAGACGAGGCGTTCATCTCAACGGCTATGCTCCATGCAAACGAGATAATCGAAGCCATGGGACATGATCCCGCCAAGTTCGAGGAAGCTGCCTATGCATACTTCTCGGGCGACGCCAAGGACAAGCTCGCTGAACCTGATTCCCTCCTCATAAGCGACGCCAGATATAACGACGTCGAGCACGAGGAATTCAGGACATGGCTCTTCGACCTGTCGAGAGTACCGGGCGACACGACGATCTTCCAGGATGAGGACGGCTTCCCGATAATCATCTGCTTCGTAAACAGAAAACCTCAGGACACGCCTCTCAGAAGTGTCAGGATCTTTGAGATCAACGCCAATCCGGGCGACGAGAACGGCAACGGCAAGGTGACCTTGAGCGATGCTCAGATCCTCGCACAGGATGTATATGACTACTGTGTCGACGAGACGACGCTTCTGTCGGTAGATCACTACTATACGGACGAAGTCTTGAACGGCACGATCTCCATAACCGCGAGCAGCGATACTTATCCGGGCAAATTCTCGAGCGAGCTCGATTCATGGATCTTCGACCCTTCCAGACAGGCGGGCGACAAGGGTATCATCGAGTCGGAAAACGGCTTTTACGTCCTGTACTTCGTATCAGAATCCGAGAATCCTGAGTGGTACGACAGGGTCAACAGCTTCATAAGGATGAACAATTACCAGGCATTCTTAAACGAGGTGCTCACTGAATACTCTTATGAATTCAAGCAATCCGGCTTAAGCCAGATAGTAGACGTTCCGTAATGGATATATATGTAATCAGACACGGCAGGACCGTGTGGAACAACGAGATCAGGATGCAGGGGCGGCTTAACTCCCCTCTTACCCCTGAAGGAATAGAAGGTGCGGCGGAGATCTCTTCCACCGTCACTTCCCTTCCTATAAGGAAAGTCCTTGTAAGTCCGATGCCACGCGCACTCCAGACTTCTTATCTTGCAACAAAAGGAAAGCTTCCGACACAGATCGAACCCATGCTCTCCGAGATGAATCTCGGGGGTCTCGAAGGTATGCTCAGATCCGAAGCGGAGATTCTCTATCCTGAGAACTACAGTTATTTCAGGTACGAGCCGCATAAGTTCGTTCCGATAGGAAACGGCGAATCATATCAGGATGTGGTCCTGAGGGTAAAAGGACTTCTCACAAAGCTCCTGAACAATGAAGAAGGACCTTTGCTCCTCGTGACGCATATGATCCTCGTTCAGTCACTTCTTTGTGTTATCGAAAACAGGGAGTTACCGACGTTAAGATCCACACCATTTATAGAACAGGCAAAGCTCTTCCACATAAGGATCGAAGAAAAAGGCGCGCGTTCCTATTCGGCAAGGATACTCCTCTATAACGGAGAGCCGTGTGACAGGACATTTGAATTCACATTATAAGAAAACCCCGGCGTAGCAGGTTCAGTCTCAGGAGCCCGAAGTCAGTTCTCTGACCGCTTCCTGAATAGGATCGGAATCAGCTGCCTTCTTGAGCTGCTGCTCTCTGATGAACATTATGATGAAGCCCGAGAATAAAGACATCAGCATAACGGCTACGACTATTATGGCAACAAGCCTAACGATCTTTTTTTTCTTAGCTTCACTCATTCGAAATCAGCACTGTCTCCTATCTCTAATGTCAACGTGATCTGTTTGCCGTCACGCTCGACGACCACTTCGATCTCGTCGCCTACTTCGTGAGAATCACGTATTCCAATAATATCATTTGATACTTTTATTTCAACCCCGTCCAGGGAAATAAGCTTATCCCCCTTCTTAAGTCCCGCCTTGTCGCCGGGGCCTCCCGGAGTCATGTCATAGACATAAACGCCTTCCTCTGCTCCAAAATATGCATCTTCTGCGATATAGGATACGACAACACCGAGATAAGGTCTGTTAACGACTTTACCGTTAACGATGATCGACTCTATGACATACTTGACGGAGTTGATGGGGATCGCAAATCCCAGTCCTTCCGCGGAGCTGATCTTGGCGTTGACGACACCTATGACCTCACCGAAGGAGTTGATCAGAGGTCCGCCGCTGTTTCCGGAATTGACCGAAGCGTCCGTCTGGATAAGGTTCATAGTATAGCCTTTGTTACTTAAAGGTCTCTCGACTCCGGAGATGACTCCGCATGTGATTGTTCCCTGAAGGCTTCCGAGAGGGTTGCCTATCGCTATAGCCAGTTCTCCGTTCTGAAGGACATCGGAATCTCCGAGAGTGACCGTCGGCAAAGGCTCATCGCATTCGACCTTGATGACGGCGATATCCGTCTGAACGTCAGAACCTACGATCTTGGCATCGAAGGTGTCATCATAGCCGAGGATCGATACCTTGATGGCCTGCTCCTCTTCAGATTCGACAACGTGCGCATTCGTAACGATATAACCGTTTTCCGTGATGATGAATCCCGAGCCTGCGCTTGTCTCGTTCTTGGAATTGACGAGATAGATCGCAACGGTTGCGGGAGATACTTTGTCATAGATCTCGACGGTGCTTAATGTCTTTTTGTTCGGATCATGGACTGATGCCGCTTCAACAAGAGAGAAGTTGGGATCTACGACATCCGATCTTTTTTCGGGAACGACGCTCTTTATGGCGGAGCTTTCTATGTATCCTTCCAAAGAGAGCGAATTCCTCTCGAGCTTTCCGCTTGACAGAAGGAAGATAAAGACTGACTGGAACGCGATACATATCAAAGCAAGGATCAATGCGCAGACCAGAATGACGATCGGTGCCTTGCTCCTTTTCTTCGTGACATAGATCACCCTCGGCTCTTCATGATCTGCCACGGGTGCCGCAGAAGGTTCAGCGGCCTTCACAGGTTCCTCCTGCTTTACGGTCTCCTCACGGGATGTATCTTCAAATCCGTTTATATCATTTTCCATTCCTCTTTGCCTCCGCAATAATTCTTCTAACCTATGTTATACACTTACGCCCGGTATTAACTTAGGCAATTTTAAGAGAAGTCATCTTCATCCTCTTCTTCATCCGTTACGATGCTGATCTCCTCCGTATCCGCTTCGATCTCGCCGAGCCTTACGGGCGTTACCGTCCCCATGCTCGTGTCCCTGACAAATTCCGTGAATTCCTCCTCACGGTCAAGCGGGATATAAAGCTTCAGCCTTATGTCCTCACCATATGTCGTATCCGCTATATGATACCCTTTTCCCTTCATCTCGAAAACAAGTTTATCATACATCGCATAAGGAACCTTAAGTTCGATGTGCGCACACATCTCCATTACCTTGGGGACCGCCTCCTTAAGAGCTGATGCGGCTGCCCTGGTGTAGGCTCTGACCAGTCCCCCCTTACCGAGAAGGATCCCTCCGAAGTATCTCGTTACGACTATCGCACAATCAGTCACGCCGTTCTTTGTCAGTACCGACATAACCGGAAGACCCGCGGTTCCCGACGGCTCGCCGTCGTCACTGTATTTTTGAAGTCCCGTCTCCTTTTTAAGTATCCAGGCATATACGTTGTGCCTGGCATCGGAATGCTTTTTCCTTATCTCCTCCACGAACGAATTTGCTTCGTCGGGGGTAAGGACCGGCTTACAGTATCCGATGAACCTGGATTTCTTCACTTCATAAAAAGACTCACCGTACTTTGATACGGTGATCCTTCTTTGTGGTCCTGATCTTTTCTCTTTGTCTGAAGATAACGGCATTCGGGGATCAGATAAGCTCCTTATATCTCTGGTATGCGATCATAAGAAGAGATTTATCCTGACTGTAGGTAACAGCCTCCATCGCCTCTTCGAGGGCGAAGAACCTGCCGTCGATAAAATCGGCTTCCTTATTATATTGAACTTTGTCGGAGTCCGTCTTCATAACAAACCACGATACATTGTTATGGATAGGTTTCTGCCTTGTGATCGAATAAAACTCATAATGAGTCTTGCTGCAAGGCGCCAGGATCCGGGCGTCAACCCCGGCTTCGATCCTGACACGCTCGAGAGCGACGTCCCTTTCTTTTTGTCCGGTCCTGACTACACCCTTCGGAAAACACCATTCGTGCTTGTCATTACGTAAGAGTAAAACAGTATCGTTATAAAAAACTATACCGCCGGCACAGTTGCGTATGATCATAAAAACACCCCGCCTGTTAATATATCTTGATTGTATCATATTCATGATGTGATTTGTTGTTTTTATGTTATGACTGTATAATTATGTAGTTAATTATCTTAAAGGAAACAGATCATGAGCGATAATAACGAAAACAGAGACAACCGTGTAAGAGTAAGAAACTCCATCCCGATCAGGACTCTTCAGAGTATCTGTGTCGTGCTGGCGTTCTTTGCCGTCCTTCTCGGTATAGTCGTCATAGGCGGCCTTCTGTCACGTGTCATCAACGGAACGACCGAACAGATGAACCTGTCGATAACCAAGCCGACGATCTTTACGACCGTATATGATCCGTCGCCTACTCCTACTCCGTCACCGACACCTTTTGTCCTTAAGGAAAAGATGCCGTGGACGTCCGAGAAGCAGGAGATGCTCGATAATTATTTCGGACCTTTGCCGGAAGTCACGAATGTCGTTCCCGTAAAACATAAAGAAGTCAAGGGCATATATACGAACGCGGCTAAGAACCTTGAAGCCAACTTTGAGCTGGCAAAGAATTCGGAGATAAACAGCTTCGTCATCGACCTCAAGGAGAGCTACGGCGTTCTTTTCGACAGCAAGAATTCTACTGCAAATGACATCGGGTATGTCTATCCGCAGTATGATCTTGTCGAGGTCTGTAATCAGTGCCATGAGAACGGTATCTACGTAATAGGCCGTATCGTATGTTTTAAGGACGTCGCACTGGCAAAAAAATACCCTGACAGGGCTATCTGCGACAGCGCCGGAAACCCGCTGGCGTTCTATAACGAGGGCGGCGAGATATTTGCAAGCCCGTATGACAGCAGGAACTGGGACTACCTGATAGAACTTGCCCAGGAAGCGATCAGCATGGGCGTTGACGAGATACAGTTCGACTACATAAGATTCCCTACCGGAGGCTCCACCTCAGGTGCGGAACCGTACTTCGGCGTTGAAGGAGAGGTTCCTACCAAAGCTGAAGCGATCAACCGCTTTCTGATAACCGCCAGGAGAAAGATCCAGGATCCGACGGGAGTCCCCGTATCCGCCGATATCTTCGGTATCGCCGTATCATCATCACTCGACGGTGAGATCCTGGGGCAGGACTGGGCATATCTCGGACTTACGGGTGTTGATTCACTCTGTCCTATGATCTATCCTTCACACTATGCCAAGGGCACCATGATGAACGGTCATATACATGACTATCCGGACAAGGCACCGTACCAGGTAATGTTTGATGCGTTAACGATCGGCGGAAAATACCACAAGGCGGAAGGCTATAGTACGGTAAGACCGTACTGTCAGGCATTTACGGCGGCTTACCTCGGAGAGGGCAATTATATGGTTTATGACTATGAAGCGATCAACGACCAGATAAAAGCCATAGAGGATTCGGGACTTGACGAATATGTTCTGTGGAATGTTGAAGGCATCTACCCGAACGGCAAATATGGCGGTAACGACGGCTGATATCGGTTGATATTTAGAAGCAATAAGAATAAAATAAACAGGATAAATTTTGGGAGGGATGTCTATGTTGGATATCAAATTTCTCCGCACTAACCCGGAGATCGTAAAGACTAACATCAAGAACAAGTTCCAGGACGATAAGCTTCCTCTCGTAGATGAGGTCATCGCACTGGATAAGGAATTCCGTGAGTGCAAGACACGTGCGGAATATTTAAGAAGTCAGAGGAATACGATCAGTAAGAAGATCGGTTTCTTCATGGCTCAGGGTCAGAAAGACGAAGCAGAGAAGGCTAAGGCTGAAGTTGCTTCAATGGCTGACGAACTTGAACAGCTCTCCTCTAAGGAAACGGAACTCGAAGAGAAGATCAGGAAGATCATGCTCGTTATCCCGAATATCATCGATCCTTCCGTACCGATCGGAAAAGATGACAGTGAGAACGTGGAGATCGAGAAGTTCGGTGATCCTTTCGTACCTTCCTTTGAGATCCCTTATCACGTAGATATCATGGAAAAGCTCAACGGCATCGATCTCGATTCCGCCAGAAAGACATCCGGTAACGGCTTCTATTATCTTAAGGGCGACATCGCACGTCTTCACTCCGCGATCCTCTCTTATGCAAGAGACTTCATGATCGACCGCGGATTTACATACTATATTCCGCCTTTCATGATCCGTTCCGCAGTAGTCAACGGCGTTATGAGCTTTGCCGAGATGGAGAACATGATGTACAAGATCGAAGGTGAGGATCTCTACCTCATCGGAACATCCGAGCACTCCATGATCGGTAAGTTCATCGATACCATAATCGACGAGGATGACCTTCCCCAGACACTTACGAGTTACTCCCCTTGTTTCCGTAAGGAAGTAGGTGCCCACGGCATCGAGGAGCGCGGTGTATACCGTATCCACCAGTTCGAGAAACAGGAGATGATCGTCGTCTGCAAGCCTGAGGACAGCATGGACTGGTATAACAAGCTCTGGCAGAATTCCGTAGACTTCTTCAGGAGCCTCGATATCCCGGTAAGGACTCTCGAGTGCTGCTCGGGTGACCTCGCTGACCTTAAGGTCAAGTCCTGCGACGTTGAAGCATGGTCCCCGCGTCAGAAGAAGTACTTCGAGGTCGGTTCCTGCTCCACATTGGGTGACGCACAGGCACGCCGTCTCGGCATCCGCATCAAGAGCAAGGAGAAGGGCAATTACTTTGCTCACACTCTCAACAATACCGTTGTTGCTCCGCCGAGAATGCTCATCGCCTTTCTCGAGAACAATCTTAACGAGGACGGCTCCATCAGGATCCCTGAACCGCTCCGCATGTACATGGGCGGCAAATCCCTGATTGAAGTTAAGTGATCTTTATTAGAAAACAACGCAGGGGCTCGCTTTTAAAGTGAGCCCCCTGTTTTTTTATTTCAGCATTCTAAAGATTCCTTTTCGAGCAACAAAAAACCGCCGATCGGTGTGATCAGCGGTTCGGATAATCAGTTTAACTTCATCAAGCTCTCTTTACGAGACCGGAACGAAGGCAGCGTGTGCAAACTTTCATAGTCTTAGGGGTGCCATCTACAACGACCTTAACGCTATGAACGTTAGGCTGCTGTTGTGTCAATGCACGACGTGAAATCTGCGAACGCGTAATTCTGATCTTTCTGCCAAAAAATGTATCCTTCTGACAAACTTCACACGTAGCCATGGAAACACCTCCTAGTTATTTTTTTCACGCTAAAAAATAATATCATACGAAACGTGATTGCGCAACTCTTTTTTGCATCATTCCATGAAAATACGTCTTACCGATACGATCCTGGCCGCGATATCGTCCGTAGCCTTGAAATTACGCAGTCTGATGGTCGTTTTGGCATTCGATACCATGAGAAGGACACCCGTATCCGTGCATACTGCCATCTCATATATCTCGTTGCTGTCCGAATACGGACTTTTGAGGAAAACCAGATCTCCGGGCTCTATCGACTCCAGAAGAAGATCTCCCGTTACAACGTCATATTGAAGCTCGACTTCCGTTCCCTGAAGCGCCTGTTCCTTCATGCTCCTGGGAAGCTTGACACCATTCACGTCCGCGCACACATAAACGAGACCGTTGACCGACATTCCCTTCTGTGTCAGGCCGTTGACTATATACGTCGCGTTACTCTGGCTTAAGACAGAACTCACGAAATATCTGCACGATACTTTGTTCGTATCTTCCCTTGTCCCGAGCTCGATAACACCCGAAGATCCTATCCAGCCTTTGTCGCCGTTGGGAAGCGCGACCTGGTAAACACCGTCACGCTTTACATCCGCATAAAGGACGGTGTTCATCATGACCTTCGTTATCAACGTTCCGTTATTTGCGTGACTCATGACATTCTTATACGTATCTGAGACTATGAGCTTATACTCATGCAGATCGGGCTCGACGGAATCGGTATCATCGGTCAATCTGAAGCTCTTTATGTACCCTTCTATTCCGTCCGTTGTCCTTATCTTGACGTAGTCGTTTACTCCCGTATCTTCAAGAAGGACGACGGGCTCGTTATAGAGCACCTGCGTTATCCTCTCGGAAGCGGGATCGGGCTCGCTCATCAGGTCGGCGCAGTAGTAGTTTACCACCCTATAGGTATCGTCATATTCGAGATTGACCTTCTTTTCAACGAACAGTTCGATGTTTGTCCTCTTGAAGAAGCCCGGAAGTATCGCGGGAAGGAAATTAAAAACGCTCAATACCACGAGGATGACCGCCAGGATTGCAATGCCGAACCTCAGGAAACGCTTCCTCTTCTTCCTTACGAGGGTAGCTTCCTGCTTGGCAAGTCCCCACGTATCGAGCATGTTTTCCGGCTGACCGTATTCACCCCCGACCTCAGGAGTATCATCCGGAAGATCGATATGCGTCTCAACATGTCTTACCTTGGACTTTTTCTTCTTCTTATTCTCGAAAAGACCGTTGTCGTCGTAATCTTTTATCTTCACTTCTTATCTTCCTCATCCGCCGCGAGTGCGGTACAGTAACTTATCGCATAATCACCGTCATGGGACATCGAGACAGACATGGAAACGATCCCCAGATCATCTGCCCTCTTCTTGGCTTCGCCGTAAAGTTTTACCGACGGGGCACCGAGCTCGTCGATCACGGTCTCGATATCCGGAAGCGAGATGCCCATGGTCATAAGTCCCGTGCCGAGAGCCTTGGAGACAGCTTCCTTGACCGCAAAACGCGCGGCAAAACGCTCCGCTCTCTTATCCTCATTGTTGATCTTCATACAATAGGATATCTCATCTTCGGTATAACATTTTGTGACAAATGAAGGAAAACTGCCGTCTTCTTTCAAGGCAGTGCTCCTCATGACTCTTTTTATCTCAACAATGTCTGTTCCGCAAAGTATCCTCATCGTCAAATGCTCTCAAGGCGGCTCAGTTTGCTCGCTATCCTCTCGTCACTGTCCCTGACTGCTTCTTCCGGCGATTCGCACGTTACGATAAGTGTAAACAGGTTCCTTAATATCCTTGTCTCGAGGATCCTGTTAAGGTTATACCTGACCTTATAATTCTTGGTCTGAGCGCCCGAAAAATCATCGATGACAAGGAAGTCACAAAGCCTCAGATCATCGAGCTGATCCTCTGTCGTCTCCATGAGATCGTCTGTCTTGATATAAGCTCCGCTAAAACCGCAGTTAATGACGATCTTCGTAAAACAGACCGCAAGGAATGTCTTCCCCGTGGAAGATCCGTCAGAATAGATGATCGTGCTCTGGTCTTTACCGGATAAAAGATCTGCCATGACCTTATCGAGCCTTTCACGTGCGGTCTTTCTCTTGTTACTGCTGTTTTTTATCTGACTTTCGTCAAGTGCCGAAGGCTTAACGGAGTAAAAATCCCCGAGCCCTGCTTCTTCATATGCTTTTTCAAGTTCGGCCTTCATGCAGGAACATACGGTCCTTATGTTTCCGCGCTTTTTGATAAAGCCCGTATCACCGCATTTCTCACACTCGACTCCTACCCTGTCAAAATCAGCCGAGATGCAGTTGTCCTTGATAAACTTCGATCTCTTTTCGAGAAGTGTCCTCTCCTCAGAAGAGATGTAATCCTCTGATCCGATCTCGCCGTCAAGAAGCTTCATGAGAGTATCTCTTCTTATGTCGGAGATATCGCTGTCGATCCTTCGAAGATCAGGGTACTTCTCATATATCGAGAGTATCCTTCTGTCTCTTTCTGTCTCCTTAAGAGCATTCCTGTTCGATATAGTATTCCTGATCAACGAATCAATCGTCTTCATCGTCCTCACCTCCGAAAAGATCGAAGATATCATCGGAAGCCTTCTTCTTTTCTTCCTTCACATCTTCAGTCTTGCCGACATAAGTTATACCTGCCTCGGAACCGTCCTTGCCCCGGTAACTGCCGCTCTTCTTCTGCCCTTTATACTTTTTGGAATTCTCCTTATGAAGCTCCGTCTCATACTTGGAAGCTTCATCCACCGTCTTGATCCCTGCATAGACCCAGCCGGTCAAAGTCTCATCAACGTTCTTCGAAGAGATATCCCTGTATTCGTTTACCCTGAAAGCATATTCGATGAGGTCAGGCGAGATATCAAGCTGTGCCCACTTCTCGATCCTCTCGATATCATATTCGTTAAGGCGCTTTCTCGTGATCCTGCCGACGAGCTTTTTGATCTGCTCGACATTCTGTCTTCTGTTAAGCACCTCATCTACCTTATCCGCCGTCCTTATTCCCTGCTTGTTCCATTCCTCGGCCAGTTTTTCCACGGCGCGGTAATCATACTGGAACTTTCTTTCCTTGGCCTCAAGGAAAAGCTTATAGATAACGATGGTCTCAAATTCATAATTAAACAGGCACCTGTCGACGAGCCTGTAGAAAACATAGCCCATCTTGCCTGCATATACTGTCTTACTGATCCCGGAACAGAGATCGTCTCTCTCCTTCTTAAGAGGAGAAAGTTCAAGGTCGGAGAGCTCGGCGCCGCCTCTGGCGATCACACCCGCACAATAACTGTTTATCTCTTCTTTCTTGATATCGACAAAAACGAACTTCTCGGTCTTGTTCCTGCTCATAAGTCCGGAAGAGATAAGCTCGGCCATGGCTTCTTCCGTCTCGGTCTTCGGGAAGAGCGAACGGTCCTCCACATCCTTAAGCGAAAACTTGCCCGAACCGTCCATCTTAAGGAGAAGATAAAGGCAAATGGCTTCCTTCGACAGCCCCGGCATATACTGACAGATAAAAAGATCTTCTATCGAAGTATCCGATAAAAGAAGCTCATTCATGTCTTTTCCGCTCATTTGTCCCGCTCTCCTTCTATAGCTTCAAGTCCTTGCATTATAACATGAAACACCCCTTTTCGAAAACCAAAAACGGCGCATAAAAAAGCCGTCCCCGGAGGGACGGCTCTTATATCATCTATGCCTTAGATCAAACGTCTGTAGCCATCTTCTTGTAAGAAGCAAGACGAACAAGCGAGTCGTTGTAGTTCTTTCTGAAGAGACCGTCTACGATGTCAGGTGCATACTTCTTGAGGAGAGAGTTATATCTTACCTCAGCCATGAGGAATGCATTGAATGCCTCATAGCCGCCCTGAGGATCCTTGGAATCCAGTGTGAACGGATTCTTGCCCTCAGCTGTAAGAGAAGGATTGAATCTGTAGAGGTGCCAGTATCCGCACTCAACAGCCGCCTTTTCTCTCATCTGAGCAACCTTGAGACCGCCCTTGATACCGTGGTTGATACAAGGAGCATAGCAGATTACGAGTGAAGGTCCGTGATATGCCTCAGCCTCTGTGAATGCCTTGATGCACTGAGCGGAGCTGGATCCCATAGCACACTGTG
>JAILNZ010000153.1 GCA_024691135.1 Clostridiales bacterium | reverse complement strand
AAAAGGATATCCGAGCTTTATGAGAGCATCCTGAACACCGGTACTGACTTCCCTGTTTTTGAGATAATCTGACAGGGAGTTACTCAAAGTCTTTCTCCTTTTCGAAAAAGAGGCTTCAACAAATTCGCAGAATCCCCGTGTTATCTCAAAACCCGAAGGTACCTTCGTTATGGTGATAACGCAGGAAGTAGTATGCGGCGCAGGATAAAAACAGTCAGAAGGAACGATGAATTCCTTTTTTACCTTGCCGTAGACACCGGCCAAAACGGCCAAAGGACCGTATTGTTTGCTTTGAGGTTCGCCTATAATCCTTGATGTCGCATCATCTTCGACCATGAAAGTCATCTTGTCAGCACTGTTGCATTCAACAAAGAGCTTCTTCAAGATATCAGTCATAACATAGTACGGAATATTACTTAAGATCTTATCAAAAGGCTTATCCGTATAATCCTCTTTTGAGAGCTTCAAAAAATCACTTAAGATCAGTCTTATATCTGAACCGAGAGATTTTTCCAGAAAACTAGAAAGGTCCCTGTCGATCTCAATTGCAGTTACGCTATTAACGAGATCAGCAAGGGGCTTTGTAAGTGCCCCGATACCGGGTCCTATCTCCAGTACTACTGAAGAAGGACCCGAACCGGAAACATCGATTATCCTTTTTGTTATTCCTTCATCGCAAAGAAAGTTCTGTCCAAACTTAGATTTGGCATAAAGACCGTTATCTTCCAGTATGCTCAGGACTTCACTCTTATTCATATCAGAGGAAATAAGCTATACCGGATTCAAATATCTTCTGATCCTTAGCTCCCGGAATATTCTTGCAAAGATCAGGATCATAACGTTCACTGTGACACATCTTACCCAAGACTCTTCCGTCAGGAGAAAGGATACCCTCTATCGCACATACGGAACCGTTAGGATTGAAGTTCGTCTTATTGGAAAGCTCGCCCTTATCATCAACATAGCAGGTAGCGACCTGGCCGTTATCGATGAGTTTTTGTACAAATGAATCACTTGCAACAAATCTTCCTTCACCGTGAGATGCAGGAACATTATAGACCTCACCCGGGTTGACCATAGTAAGCCAAGGGCTGTTGTTGCTTATGATCTTCGTCTTGCAGTAAACATTCTGATGACGTCCGATGTTGTTAAATGTAAGCGTAGGGCTCTCTGATGTAAGTTCCTTGATATCGCCGTAAGGAACAAGTCCAAGCTTGATCAGAGACTGGAAACCGTTACAGATACCGAGCATAAGACCGTCTCTGTTGAAAAGAAGATCCCTGACTGCATCGGTTACATACTGGTTTCTGAAAGCAGCCGCAAAGAACTTACCCGATCCTTCAGGCTCATCACCTGCGGAGAAACCGCCAGGAAGCATGATGATATTACTGTCTTTGATCTTACCTGCAAGTGTCATAAGAGATTCAGTGATCTCCTGCTGGCTCTTATTCCTGATAACAAAGATATCAGCCTCGCCGCCTGCCCTCTCGAATGCCCTCGCGGTATCGATCTCGCAGTTGGTTCCCGGGAATACAGGGATTATAACTCTCGGCTTAAGGCCCTTAAGAACGTTCGGAGATGCCTTAAAGGTCTTGTAAGTCTTATATTCCTTCACTTCACAAGGCATCGTTCCGTCTTCAGCAACTGTACGGAAGATCGGCTCGAGCTTACTCTCATATGCTTCGAGTGCCTCTTCGATCGAAACTGATGAATCCTTATATGTGATCATTCCGGAATCATTTGTCTGACCTAAGAATTTTCCGCCGACCATCTCGACCTTGTCGATTGCATTGGAATCCTTATCGATCGCAAGGATAACTGTAGCAAGGGATTTCTCGAAAAGCGTCTTCTCATCAATATCGGATGAGAATGTAAATCCGAGCTTATTACCCACGAGCATCTCGACAGTACGCGAAGCAATACCGCTCGATCTTACGACTGCCGCATTCTTGAGAAGTCCTCTGTTAGAAAGTTCTTTAATGGCCTTAAAGACGCGGAGTGCATGATCTTTCTTATAATATCCGTTACCGTTTCTTGCTACCTTGATAAAATATAGTCTCTGAGCTGTGCCAGTCAATGTAGCCGTGATAAGCTTATCAGTCGTTGTCATACCGACGGCAAAAGATACAAGCGTCGGAGGAACATGAATATCATTAAATGTTCCGGACATGGAGTCCTTACCGCCAATAGATGCCGTACCGAAATCAAGCTGAGCCTTATAAGAGCCGAGGAGAGCCTGTAAAGGCTTACCCCAAGCTTCCTTGGAACTCATTCTCTCAAAATATTCCTGGAATGTAAGTCTTGCGGTAAGAGGATTAACGCCCATGCAAGCGAGTTTCAAAAGGCTCTCAAGTACTGCGTGATAAGAACCGCAATAAGGATTCCATTCTGTGAAATAAGGATCAAACCCGTATGTCATAACGGAACATGACTTAGTCGTGCCATGATCGAGCGGGATCTTACATGCCATACCTTCCTCAGGTGAAGTCTGGAAATTACCGCCGTAAGGCATGATCACGGTTCCTGCTCCGATAGTCGAGTCAAATCTCTGGATGAGACCTTTTCTGGAACATCCTTCAAGAGAATTCAAAGCACCGAGCAATGACTTCTTAAAGTCTCCGGCAACAAATGACTTATTATCTGAATCGATATAAGATCCTTCGGAAGGCTTAGTTACAACGGCGTCTGCATACTGGCTTGCGCCGTTTGTATCGATAAAGCTCCTGGGAAGATCGACAATGATATTTCCGTTCCATTCCATTCTCATGTAAGGCTCTTCGGTAACCTCAGCTACTACGATCGCCTCGAGATTCTCCATATCTGCAAAGTTAAGGAACTTTTCCTTATCTTCCTTATGGATAACACAGGCCATACGTTCCTGTGACTCTGAGATTGCTATTTCAGTACCGTCAAGACCTTCGTACTTTTTCGGAACAAGATCGAGATTGATCATAAGACCGTCAGCAAGTTCACCGATAGCGACGGATACACCGCCTGCACCAAAGTCATTACATCTTACGATAAGCTTTGTAACTTCAGGATTCCTGAAAAGTCTCTGGATCTTTCTTTCTGTCGGAGGATTACCCTTCTGAACTTCTGCACCGCATGTAAGAACGGACTTCTCATCATGAGCCTTGGAAGAACCTGTAGCACCGCCAATTCCGTCACGGCCTGTCCTTCCGCCGAGAAGAACTACGATATCACCCGGGATAGGTCTTTCACGAACGATATTCTCGGCCGGAGCAGCACCAATGACTGCGCCGATCTCCATACGCTTAGCTACATAACCCGGATGATAGATCTCATCAACCTGACCTGTTGCAAGTCCGATCTGGTTACCGTATGAACTGTAGCCTGCAGCAGCTGTTCTGACGAGTTTCTTCTGTGAGAGCTTACCCTTAAGTGTCATGGATACAGGAACCGTAGGATCTCCTGCACCGGTTACACGCATAGCCTGATAAACATAGGAACGGCCGGAAAGCGGATCTCTTATAGCACCGCCAAGACAGGTTGCAGCACCGCCGAAAGGCTCGATCTCAGTAGGATGGTTGTGAGTCTCATTCTTAAACATCAGGATATAATCCTTCATCTCACCGTCTACATCGATCCTGATCTTGATCGAGCATGCATTGATCTCTTCAGACTCATCAAGATCTGCGATCTTTCCGTCTTTTTTCAGCTTGCGCATTGCCATTGTAGCAACATCCATGAGACAGACAGGTTTTTTGGAGATCCTCTCGCCGTATACTTCTTCACGTGTCGAGAGATAATCCTTATATGTCTCCTTCATCTCTTCAGTGAGAGCATCATCACCCTCAAACTTGATATCTTCAAGCTGTGTAAGGAATGTCGTATGTCTGCAGTGATCTGACCAGTAAGTATCGAGAACCCTTATCTCGGTTACCGTAGGGTCTCGTCCGATCTCCTTAAAGAAATCCTTAGTAAAGATGATGTCTGCCTTGCTCATTGCAAGACCCATATCTTTTCTTAATGATTCGAGCTCATCATCCGTCATATCCTTAAAGCCTGTGATCGTCTCAACAGTCGTAGGGATATCATATGTATCCTTCAAAGTTTCCGGCTTGATATCCGATGCCTTCCTGGATTCGACCGGGTTAATAAGGTATTTATCGATCTCGGATTTCTGGTCTTCTGTTAAAGAACCGTAGAATACAACGATCTTTGCAGTCTTAACCAACGGTCTTTCCTTTTGTGTGAGGAACTGAACGCACTGAGCAGCAGAATCGGCTCTCTGATCATACTGGCCCGGAAGAGCCTCGATACCGAGAACATAGCAGGCATCAGATGTATCGATATTCTCATCATATACGTTGTCTACCGGAGGCTCGGAGAAAACAACCTTCTTGGCTTCCTCATATTCCTCATCGGTTATGCCTGACACGTCGTATCTGTTAAAGATCCTAACAGCCTCAAGCGTTGAAATGCCGAGATCCGACTTAAGATCTTTCAGGATACCTCTCGCCTCTACCGCAAAAGGAAGTTTTTTCTCAGAAAATATTCTGCGAACTTCTTGTGACATAATTAATCCTCCACACATGTTTATTGTAAAAAATCCGATTTATTCGACTGATCTTTCAAGTAGCTTGGAATTATATACCAGGAATCTCTTAAGTCCTTCGGAATCAAGAGATCCGTGAGCAAGCTTTGCCTGATCAAAGATATGGAGAGCAAGACGGTCTGTCTCCTCATCCTTTGTACCAAGCTCCTTCATGGCAGTAATCTTGGATATGAGAGGACTGTCGGTATTTATGACCAGATCCTCCTTGACCGGGAACATGGAATCGAGATCCTTATAAGGATCATCTTCCTTGCCGGTCCTCATCTTCTCAAACTGCTCTCTCATCTCTGCCATTCTTCTGGCTTCCTCTGTCTCCCTGATAAATGCAGGCATCTGATCTTTACCGAGACCCATTACGGATACCTCAAGTTTATCGTTATTCAGAGCTTTTCTGAACAGGTCTGAGAGCTTATCCTTGACTTCGGCATCTCCCTCGTTACCTGAAAGTTCGCTGTCGACTCTCTTAAACTTGAAGTTCTGATATTTATATTCAAGGAAAGAGATGAAGTTATTATCAAGCTCCTCATCAAGGATGATGACCTTGAATCCGTCATTTTCTGCCATGGAGATATATGCAGCCTGAGCCTTGGGATCAGTCGTATATCTGATCGTATCCTTTCCGTCTGTCAGCTCCGCTATGGTAGCAAATCCGCCGCCATTAAGCTTAAAGAGGCATATATCCTTCGTCTTCTCATAGAACTTCTCTTCCTTCATCATGCCGTATTTGACAAATACGGAGATATCGGACCAGTATTTCTCAAATGACTCCCTGTCATTTTTGAAAACATCATTAAGCTTATCAGATACTTTCTTGATGATATGGGAAGAAAGCTTCTTAACATATTCATCCTGCTGAAGAGCGGATCTGGATACGTTCAAAGGAAGGTCTGAACAATCGAGACAGCCTTTGAGAAGGAAAAGGAAATCAGGGATGATCTCTTCAATATTATCCGCAACGAATACCTGATGATTATAGATCTTGATCCTTCCTTCAAGGCTCTGATAAACATTATCGGTCTTAGGGAAATAAAGGATTCCCTGGAGATTAAACGGATAATCCATATTGAGATGGATCCAGAACAAAGGATCCCTCATATCAGGAAATACGCTGTGATAGAATTCTTTATAATCTTCTTCGGTACATTCCGAAGGTTTCTTTGTCCAAAGAGGAGAAGTGTTGTTAAGAGCATGAGGCTCGATAACAGGTGAATTATATTCCTCACCCTTCTCTTCCTTTTCTTTTCTTAACTTCTCTTCGTCCTCGGCACGCTTCTTATCGGCTTCTGTATCGATAAAGAAGATCTCGACAGGTACGAATGAACAGTACTTTCTCAGGATCTCCCTGATCTTGGAGGCATTAAAGATCGCCTGAGCTTCATCAGAGAGCTTAAGAGTGATAATTGTTCCTCTTGATGTCTTTTCAGATTCGGAGATCTCATATTCCATGCCGTCTTCGGATCTCCAGAGAACAGGCTCTGAGTCAGGGATGAACGATCTTGTATCTATGGTGACCTCATCGGCTACCATGAATGACGAATAAAAACCGAGACCGAAATGGCCTATTATACCGGCTTTATCTGTGGACTGTTCCTGATATTTGGTAACAAAATCCATGGCACCGGAAAAAGCGATCTGGCCGATATACTTCTCGATCTCTTCGGCTGTCATGCCGATGCCGTTATCTTCAAAGGCGATCGTCTTAGCGGCATCATCATAGATAACATTGATCTTATAGCTCTCGTTCTCGTCAGCAGTTGCCTGACCGAGCTCAACAAGTCTTTTGAACTTTGATACCGCGTCACAGCAGTTTGATACGAGCTCTCTGACAAAGATATCCTGATCAGAATAGAGCCATTGCCTTATTACCGGAAATATGTTTTCCGTTGTAACTGTTACTTTTCCCGTCTTTACGGACATTTTGGATACGCCTCCTGAAATCAATCGTTTTTATGTTCTTCGTAGTACTTATCAACTATCTCTTTGTACATCTTCTGGATCTTTATAACGAGTTCGTCATTTACCGAATCGAACTTATACCCGTCAACAGAAGATATCGGAAGAATGTCAAACGGAGTACTGCTTACAAATAAAGCGACCTTATGAGCGGGATCAGTAAATGTCCTCATTCCGAAGGTCTTGTAACGGAGCTGAAGTCCGGCCTTTTGAAGAGCTTCGAGCACATACTTTCTCGTGATACCTATAAGGATAAGATCATTAGGTGCAGAATATATCTCACCGTCAACGATTGCAAAGAAATTGGACTTAGATCCTTCAGTGATCTCACCCTGCTTGTTTTCGAGAAGGACCTCATAAGGCATGCCGAACGGAGTCTCCTCCTTAAACTTGGAAGCGACGGCGTCCTTATATTCAGTCCTGAAGATCTTTACATGAGGTGCCACGCGCTCCCACTGAAGGATGTTAGTGGCGATACCGTTTTTGAAGACTTCTTCTGTCGGGATATTGGCTTCGCAGATATGAAATACGTTATGTTCTCTGGTAATGACTATGCGCATATTGCCCTCATACTCTCCGAGAGAAAGAGCATTGAGGTAATTTAAGAGCGCAAAGCGGAGATATTTGGTATCTACATAGAATCCTTCGGAAGCCTTAACTGACTTGCTGAGGCGGTCGAGATGATCCTCAAGAAATAAAAGAACGCCCTTATAGATCCTTACTGTTTCATAATAAACCGTATCATAACAGGGCTCAAAGAATTCACGGGCAACATCGGAATTACTGTTAAGAAGTCTGCCGTCGACCATGATGATGTTAGAAAGATTGTTCTCGATCATAGGATAAGCCATAGACGATACCTCCTATAAATATACACAGGATAAATTCTATACTTAATTCTGTCTTTTTAAAAGAAAATATTGCACAAAAAATATAAAGTTCTATATTAATATTAGTTACTTTTCGAAAATGTTCGGAAAAGTCGAAAAATAATGTTGACGAATAATATGCGTTCTGCTATTATGTGCAAAGTTATTCATGATTTTGCATAATTATTCAATTTATACGGAGGTGCCCTATGGCAAAAGAAAAGTTTTTATTGGCTTACTCAGGCGGCCTTGATACATCTATCATCATTCCGTGGCTTCTTGAGCATTATGACTGCGAAGTAGTTGCTTACTGTGGTGAGGTAGGCGTAGGTGTTGATCACGATTATCTTGAGAAAAAGGCACTTAAGTGCGGTGCGATCAAATGCATCATCGAGGACATCTCTGAGGAATTCGTTTCTGACTTCGTATTCCCTACACTTAAGGCTAATGCAGTTTATGAAGGCAAGTATCTCCTTGGTACTTCCATGGCACGTCCTGTTATTGCTAAGCACTTTGTAGAGGCAGCTCATGCAAACGGATGCACAACGATCGTTCACGGATGCACAGGTAAAGGAAACGATCAGGTAAGATTCGAGCTTTCCATCAAGGCTCTCGATCCTGATATGAAGATCCTTGCTCCTTGGAGGATCTGGGATATCAAGTCCCGTGACGAAGAGATCGATTATGCTCAGGCTAGAGGAATCGAAGTTCCTGTAACAAAGGAGAACAACTATTCCAAGGATGAGAACCTCTGGCACCTCTCTCACGAAGGTATGGATCTTGAAGATCCTGCTAATGAGCCTAACCTCGATAAGATCCTTGAGCTTATGGTATCACCTGAAAAGGCACCTGATACTCCTACATATGTAACGATCAAGTTCGAGAAGGGTGTTCCTGTAGAAGTTGACGGACAGAAACTCTCTCCTGCAAATATCTTGAGATACTGCAACAAGGTAGCCGGAGCTAACGGTGTAGGTATTGCTGATATCGTTGAGAACCGTCTTGTAGGCATGAAGAGCCGTGGCGTTTATGAGACACCTGGCGGAACTCTTCTTTTCGCAGCACACAGAGAGCTTGAGCTACTTACTGTTGAGCGTGACACAATCCACTATAAGGATCTCGTAGCTCAGAAGTTCTCCGAACTCGTCTACTACGGCCAGTGGTTCCACCCGTTGAGAGAGGCAATCTCAGCATTTGTAGATAAGACACAGGAAGTTGTAACCGGAGAAGTTAAGATGAAGCTCTACAAGGGTAACTGCACTCCTGCAGGCACAACATCACCATTCTCCCTCTATGATCCTGAGATCGCTACATTCGAGGCTGATGATGTTTATAATCAGGCTGATGCAGGCGGATTCATCAACTGCTTCGGTCTCCCGATGAAAGTCAATGCCAAGATGAAACAGAAGAACGGATTGCTCTGATATTAAGTATGTATCACTGAGGGCCGCGAATTCCGCGGCCCTTTAATATTTTGGAGGCTATTTATTATGTATTTCGTTCCTGACGGAACCGAAAGATGCGGTTTCTATGAATGTGAAGACTGCGATAACAGATTCCTGGATCTGAGGATCGCATCCCGCATAGTTTGTCCCTACTGCGGAAAAGAAATCGATATGGAGATCGGTCCTGACGAAGAACTGCCGGCTTTAAGAGAAGCAGCTAAACTGATCGAGATGGTCGAAGGTGCTGAAAACGTCGAGAAATACGATTCCCTTTTAAGCCTGGCCATAACCGGCGGAGATTATAACTGGATAGATTAAGGGGTTATTATGGATATTAATTACAGACTCATGACTCCTGAGGACCAGCCTCAGGCACTTAAATTATGGATAGCTTGTAAGAACGGTTTAAATGAAAAAGATGATTCATACGAAGGAATAGAAAAGTATCTCAAGCGTAATCCGACTACCAGTTTTGTCGCAACTTGTGAAGACAATATAGTTGGTGTTATATTATGTGGGCACGACGGAAGACGCGGCTTTATTCAGCATATGTCGGTATCCCCGGATAAAAGAAGGCTCGGTATAGCAAGACATCTGGTGGATCTGGCTCTTGAGGCACTTAAAAAAGAAGGCATCAATAAGGTCGCGCTTGTAGCTTTCGAGTATAATGAGATAGGAAACGCGTTCTGGGAAAGCATCGGTTTTACAGAGCGTACCGATCTGGTATACAGGAACAAAGCACTTGTTGAATTAAAAAAGATCGACACATAAGGAGATTTGTTATGGCTAAGAAAATGTGGGCAGGAAGATTCGAAAAGGCTACTGATGAAGCGGTAAATGACTTCAACTCTTCCCTTCCTTTTGACTGCAGGATGTATAAGCAGGATATCGAAGGGTCAGTTGCACATAGTCAGATGCTCGCTAAGCAGGGCATCATATCCCAGGAAGATGCAGACAAGATCCGCGAAGGACTCCTGTCGATCATGGAAGATATCGACACAGGAAAGCTTACATTCGATTCCGATGCCGAAGATATCCATATGTTCATTGAAGAGGAACTGACAAACAGGATCGGAGATGCCGGAAAGCGCCTTCACACGGGCAGAAGCCGTAATGATCAGGTCGCTTTGGACCAGAGGCTCTATGCTATCGATGAAGCATATGAGATCATGAGCCTTGTTGGTGAACTCCGCGATACTCTTATCGATATCGCCAAGGATAATCTCGAGACCTATATGCCCGGATATACTCATCTTCAGAGAGCTCAGCCCATCACATTTGCTCATTATCTGTCAGCTTATATCGAGATGTTCGGAAGAGACATGTCACGTCTTGAAGAAGCGATCAGCAGGACAAATATATCGCCGCTGGGTTCAGGAGCTCTTGCAGGAACCACTTATCCTCTCGACCGTGAATCCGTTGCCGATGAACTCGGCATGGACGGCGTTACCAAGAACTCACTCGACGGTGTTGCCGACAGAGATTGGGCTATCGAGATCTCATCATTTGCATCTATCCTTATGATGCACCTGTCGAGGCTGTCTGAGGAGATCATCCTTTATTCTTCACAGGAATTTAAATTTATCGAACTTGATGATGCATATTCCACGGGCTCTTCGATGATGCCTCAGAAAAAGAACCCTGACGTTGCGGAACTTACACGCGGTAAGACGGGTCGAGTCTATGGAGACCTTATTTCCCTTCTCGTTATCATGAAGGGACTTCCCCTCACCTATAACAAGGATATGCAGGAAGTCCAGGAGGCTCTCTTTGATGTTATCGATACTTTAAAAGGCGTTCTCGTTCCGTTTACCGGCATGATCAAGACGATGAAGATCAGGAAAGACAATATGGAAGCAGCTGCTCTGGGCGGATTTACAAATGCTACGGATCTTGCTGATTATCTCGTAAGAAAAGGCATCCCTTTCAGGAGCACACATGAGATCTCCGGAAAGCTCGTTCATTATTGTATCGAAAACAACACTTCCCTTCTTGATCTTAAGCTTGAAGAATTTAAGAAGTTCTCGGATCTTATCGAAGAGGATGTATACGATGCGATATCTCTGAAGACCTGTGTCGAGAAGCGTCTTGTAACAGGCGGTCCTTCTCCTGAGGCAATGAAGGAGTATCTTAACGGGCTTTGATCCTATATGAAGATAAATGACATAAAAACAGGCTATGTAATAAATACGGTATCTTAAGAGGGATCTGATAGAAAAGCTATTCACGCCATGGGCAACCGTGGCGTGTTTTTATGCTCAAAAACAATTGATCAGGAAGCCTGAAATTGTATATTTAGTGGATTAGTCACCTTATAGTAAGAACAGGATAAAAGTGCTAGTATCTTCTTCGTATGAAGAACAGATATGAAATAGACATGCTTAACGGCAGCATAATGCCGAAGCTCATATCCTTTGCTTTACCCCTGATGGCTTCAAGCATCCTTCAACTGTTATTTAACGCTGTGGATGTAATTACCGTAGGTCAGTTTACGGGTACGAATGCTCTTGCGGCAGTAGGTTCGACTACGGCTCTTATTAACATGCTCATAAATATGTTCACCGGAATATCCCTAGGAACAAATGTCCTGGCCGCCAGGTTCTTTGCGACCAAGCAGGATACGGAGATGTCCGAGACGGTTCATACATCAGTGGCATTTGCCCTTTATAGCGGAATATTCATGGCTTTTGTAGGTATCATATTTGCAAGGCCTCTATTGTCTCTTATGGGTACTCCGGATAATGTCATATCCCAGTCAGTTCTATACATGAAGATATATTTTACAGGCATGCCTTTCTTCATGCTCTATACCTACTGCGCAGCAATACTTCGTGCTGTAGGAGATACAAAAAGGCCGCTCATCATCCTTCTTCTGTCAGGATTTCTCAATACCGGTCTTAACTTACTCCTTGTTATCGTATTTGATATGGGTGTGAAAGGCGTTGCGGTCGCAACCGTCGCATCACAGCTTCTCTCCTGCATTCTTGTTGTCATTTGCCTCATAAGGACAGACGCTGCTTACAGACTTGATATACGAATGCTCAAGATCAATATGCGTCATCTTATAACGATATTCAAAGTTGGGATCCCCGCAGGTGTTCAGGGCACAGTCATAAATTTCTCTAATGTACTTTTGCAGTCATCGGTTAATTCATTCGGAAAGGAAGCAATGGCAGGCTATACTTCGGCAAATAACGTCCTCGGTTTTCTCTATGTGTCTATCAACTCGGTAACGCAGGCATGCATGAGCTTTACGAGCCAGAACTACAGCGTAAGAAAGATAAAGAGGATGAAGAGGATCCACTTAGACTGTGTGATACTGGAAGTGATAGTATCGGGTGCCCTGGGTCTTGCGGCCTTTGTCTTCGGAAAGCAGATATTAAATGTCTTTACCAAAGATCCCGAAGTCATAAGTTACGGATATGAGATACTTGCGATAACTTCAGCGACTTATTTTATCTGTTCCATGATGGATCTTGTCCCGGGCGCATTAAGAGGCATGGGAAGATCCGCGATACCGATGCTGTTTTCGATAATAGGAACGGTAGGAACAAGGATCGTATGGATATATCTGTTCTTCCCTTACCACAGATCACTTGATTTCCTGTTCATCTCCTACCCTGTCTCCTGGGGCGTTACCGTACTGATGCAGATGATCTGCTATATCATCGTAATAGTCATCGTTAACAGAAAATATAAGGATGTCACTTCCTGATCGCGTTACGCATCGGTCTTACAACAACATCAAAGATGTCAACGTTGGATGGTTTGTTGACCGCAAATAAGACGGCTTCCGTTACATCTTCGCTCTTTAGGACAAGATCCTTATCGACGCTGAAGTCTGCGTTCCTGTAAAGATCAGTATCCGTAAGATCAGGAGATATGAGCGTTACTTTTACGTCTGTCTTTCTTACCTCCTCGAAAAGGCTCTTCGCAAAACTCCTGATCCCTGCCTTACAGGCACCGTAGCATGCGCCGTGAGGATTAACGGAATCAGCCGTTACGGAAGAGATATAGATAAGATGCCCGCTCTTTCGCTGCTTCATAAAAGGCAGATAATGATTGGTGATCTCTATAGGGCTTAAAAGATCGGTAAGGACCATCTCCTCACACTGATCTGAACTGATATTCTCGTGAAGTCCGTAATAAGCACATCCCTGGGAAAAGATGATAACATCGGGACAGGATACCTCAGTATAGAGCCTTTTTACATCAGATCTGTCATTTACATCACACCTAATGAAGGATACCCCTTCCAAAGACACCTTATCAGTGTCCCTGCCTGCTCCTATGACATCGTGCTCCTTGGAAAGTGCTTTGGCACAGGCAAGTCCGATACCCGATGTTGCTCCCAGGACTAATACTCTCATGATCCTTCCTCCCAGACAAATATCTTATTATCTTCAATATATTCTCTTACCTTCGACTTAAGTTTACTGATCATCTCCGAAGTGATATCACCGTAATGAGCGACTCCGTTTTCTGACTTGAACGGGAATGATGTTACCGGAGTATCAGGTCTTCTTCGCCTCATAAGCTTAAGCTGATCCGAAGACAGTCTGAATACGCCGATACTTACATCATTGATACGGTCAGGAGCTATAGTATTAAAAACCTTATCGACAAGTTCAAGATAATCCTTTTCCCAGTCCGAATAATAGATGACGGGATCAAAACAGACTCTGACCTTAAATCCGAGATCCGAGCATGCCTTCATTGCTTCAAGTCTCTTATCAAGAGGAGCAGCCTTATCTTCGAGCATAGTAACTTTATCAGGAGATAAGGTCCAGGCAAAGATAATCCTGTCAGACGGTTCAAACCCGGAAAAGATCCCGGGATTACCTGACTTGGTCCTGATCTCAATAGTAAGATCTTCCCTGCTCTTTGCTGCTTCAATGAATCTTCCAACAAAACCGAACATGTTCTCGACAGCAAGAAGATCGGTATCATAGGAGACACAAAGATACATCGGATGGATCTTAAGGATCTCATCGATCTCTTTGAGGATATCTTCAAAATTCATGAAAGCGACGACATTTCCTGTCGGATACATCCCGCAGAGATAACAGTATTTGCAGTCAAATATGCAGTTCATCATGCAGGAACAGTAATAAAAATGGTCATTACCGAAGTCCTGACAGACACGGGCACCCTTATAAATAAACTGACCCCTCTGTCTTGCAAGGATCAGAGCCGGCGACCTTTTCTGAATATCGAAGTTCTGTCCGGATCTGTTAAAAATGTCCTTATATGAGTCGATCCGGACGACATTCCTGTTCTTAAAAAGAACTTCTATGTCTTTTTCGGCATAGATATTCGTAAATGGCGGGAAAAGTCCTTCGTCAACCTTCTTTTTCGAAAAGGAAAGGTCGGTCTTTCTGATGAGTTCGTCACATATCCTGTCAAAGACTTCCTTTTTGCTCTCTTTGGAGTTGTCTTCGAAAACTATATCCACGATAAAGGAAAGATCAGTATCCATGCCGTTTAATCTGCGGTAGAAGATGATCCTTTTAAGCTTGTTTCTCATTGTCTCCGTAAGACATAACCTGTCTGTTATATCAGGAATAACGATATCATCAAGATCGAGCTTAGGTTCGATACGGATATTGCTTACAAAATCAATGATCCTTTGAGCGTGCTTGAGGATATTACCGTAAGGATCGATATTCTTGTCACGGATATCTCTTCCGTCAAAGACATCGGATATCACCTTGAAAAAGAAGATCCTCTCAAGAGTAAAATACGGGGTCAAAGCCTCATAGACCATCGATGCTTCCATATCATAGAGGCCCTCGCCTTCTGATGCAGGGCGATTGACCGTTGTCATTGAGGACATTGTAAAATCATTTTTATAGAGCAGATCCGGATAATATGTCTTTCCAGTCAGGTCATCCGTGATCTTGTTTATGAGGAACAGATCGCCCACATTACCCGATGACGATCCGCAGATACCTACATTAACGGCAAGATCGTCATAAGAGGGTTCGTGAATAGCAAAATGGCGGGAACAGTTTCTTAACGCAGAAACAAGTCCCTCGCCAACTATTATGACTTCAAAGCCATCCGCGACAAAGTACTGATAATGGTGCTCATCAGCTCTTTTCTTGAGACCCAGTATCTCTATAAAAGGTCTCGCCTCTTCGTACATGGCAGCTATAAAAGTTATCATCTCAGTTTCTCATGCTGTGTATCGGAGCAGGTATCCTGCCTCCTCTGTTGATAAATTCGGCACATGAAGCAGTATTGACCGGCATGATCGGAGCAGTACCAAGAAGACCGCCGAACTCCACCTCATCACCGACTCCTTTGCCCGGAACAGGAATGATACGGACGGCTGTTGTCTTATTATTGAATGTTCCGAGAGCCATCTCGTCAGCTATGATACCCGATATAGTCGTTGCATCCGTATCACCCGGGATAGCGATCATATCAAGACCTACCGAACATACGCATGTCATTGCTTCGAGCTTTTCAAGCTTCAGGCATCCGGACTTAGCTGCTGCGATCATACCCTCATCTTCGGATACCGGGATAAATGCACCGGACAGACCGCCTACAAATGAAGAAGCCATAGTTCCGCCCTTCTTGACTGCGTCGTTGAGCATTGCAAGAGCTGCCGTAGTACCCCAGGTACCGCACTCTTCAAGACCAAACTCTTCAAGGAGTCTTGCTACGGAATCTCCGACAGCAGGTGTCGGCGCAAGTGACAGATCGATAATACCGAACGGGACTCCGAGTCTTTGTGATGCTTCTCTTGCGACAAGTTCGCCGACACGCGTGATCTTAAATGCCGCCTTCTTGATCGTCTCTGCAACTACTCCGAGATCTTTTCCCTTAACGGATTCAAGAGCGTGCTTAACAACACCCGGACCCGAGATACCTACATTGATGACACATTCCGGCTCGCCGGGGCCTAAGAAGGCACCCGCCATGAACGGATTATCTTCAGGAGCATTAGCGAATACGACCAGCTTGGCACATCCCAAAGCTCCTCTGTCAGCTGTTCTTTCAGCTGCCTTCTTGATGATGATACCCATATCCCTGACGGCATCCATATTGATACCTGTCCTTGTGGATGCAAGATTAACGGACGAACAGACAAAATCTGTTACGGCCAATGCTTCAGGTATCGACTCCAGAAGTATCTTATCCGATATCGTATAGCCCTTCTGAACGAGAGCCGAGAAACCACCTATGAAGTTGACTCCGCAGGCCTTTGCCGCTTTGTCGAGAGCGACTGCAAAAGGTGTATAATCCTTGGCTCCGCATGCTGCAGCTACTATAGATATAGGTGTAACCGATATCCTCTTGTGAATGATCGGGACATGATACTTCCTTGAGATCTCCTCGCCGACTTCAACAAGGCGGCCGGCATATCTGCAGATCTTGTCATAGATCTTCTGACAGGACTCCTCGACCGTTGATGCCGAGCAGTCCATAAGGTTGATACCCATTGTGATCGTTCTTATATCAAGATGCTGTTCCGAGAACATCCTTGTAGTTTCCAGGATTTCAAAATCAGTAATCATAAAGCACCTCAGATCCGGTGCATGGCATTGAAAAGATCAGTGTGCTGGATAGTGATCTGAACACCGAGCTCTTCACCAAGCTTATTGAGTTTTTCTACTATATCGGATCTCTCGATAACGACGTCCTTTAAGTCGACCATCATTATCATGGTAAACAGATTATCAAGGATAGTCTGTGAAATGTCTTTTATATTGATCCCCTCATCGGCCAAAAGCTTGGAAACGCCTGCTATGATGCCAACCCTATCGACACCGACAACGGTAATAACTGCAGTATTTTTGGACATATGCTATCTGCTCCTTTTCGAAAAGAATGATTCTTATTCAACATGGATAATTATATACCAGTTCAGACGTATTTTGAAACAAGCGCATTAGCACATTTGATGCCGTCAATGGCAGATGAAGTTATGCCTCCTGCATAACCTGAGCCTTCGCCGCACGGATAAAGTCCCGATATATTTACACTCATAAAAGATCCCTTATCACGAAGGATCCTGACAGGCGAGGAACTCCTGGCTTCAACGGCAGTTAGAACGGCGTCATCCCTGTCAAATCCCCTGATCTTCCTGCCCATCTTCTTTATACCGTCCCTCAAGGTCTCGCAGATAACTTCAGGAAAGAGCTCATTAAGGTCAGCGGGTCTGACAGCAGGCTTATAGCTGGGCTTAACAGAACCGAAACCGGAAGGCTTATTCTTTTCGAGAAAATCCTTAAAAGTGGAAGATGGAGCTGATTCGTCTGATCCGCCAAGGATATATGCTTTCTTCTCGAGCATCTCCTGAAAATCCATACCTGAGAAGACCCCGTCCCCGTAAATCTCCGGGTCAACAGGAACAAGGAGCGCCGAATTGCTGTTTTCATCATCCCTTGAATAATAGCTCATACCGTTCGTACAGATATGGTCCGCCGATGAAGCCCCTGCAACAACGACGCCTCCGGGGCACATACAGAATGTATAGAGCTTACGCCCCGTTACTGTATCAGTTGCAAGCTTATAAGAAGCCGATGATATATCATGATGATTGACCGTATCAAAGCCATACTGGGCGATATCGATATCCCTTCTGGGATGTTCGATCCTGACACCAACCGAAAACGGCTTATTTTCCATCATAACACCCTGGGAATAAAGCTTTTTAAATGTATCCCTGCTGCTGTGGCCGGTTGCAAGTATTATATCGGAAGCATCAATATCGATCCTGTCTTCTCCTGAAATATAAGACAACCCCGTGACAACGCCCTGATCGATCTTAAGAGAATCGACGCGGGAACCAAATAATATCTCACCGCCAAGTTCTGTTATCCTCTCTCTGATCCTTACAACGACTTCTCTCAGGTTATCGGTTCCTATGTGTGGATGCGAATCATACTTAATATCAGAAGGAGCTCCGAAATCGGCAAAAGTATCAAAGATATACTGCTTGAAGCTGTCTGAAATTCCCGAAAAGAGCTTGCCGTCGGAAAATGTTCCTGCTCCGCCCTCACCGAATTGAACATTCGTCTCAGGGTCGAGTCTGTCCTTGCCCTCACGGTAACCGTTGACAAGTTCCAAACGCCTGTCCATCCTGCTTCCGCGATCTAAAACCAGAGGTCTAAGCCCGTATTCGGCGAGTATAAGAGATGCAAACATTCCGGCAGGACCGAACCCGATAACGACAGGTCTTGACGACATTTTAATATCCGAATCCATATATTTAAGGACCTGAGACTTAAGTTCATTATCTTCTGATTCAAATATTTCCTTTGTCTCGACTCGGACCTTGTAATTCAAAAACGTATGAGGCTTTTTCCTGGCATCAACAGACTTTTTTATGATCCTTAATTCCTTGGATCCGTTTCCGATCTCAGACGCACTTTTACGCATGGGAGAAGTGCCTGTCTTAAGCTTATAGATAACGGCATCATATTCATTCCCGAAATGATCCAGTTCATCAGGAAAGATCTTCAGATCAAATATCATCCGATCCTCCTTAAGATGCCCGAAGAAACAGAAAAAGCGGAACTCCAGGCCCACTGGAGATTATAACCTCCGCACGGACCGTCAACATTAATGACTTCTCCGCAAACGAAAAGTCCCGGGATATCTTTGCTTTGAAGGTCATCATCAAGACAATCAAGCTTAAGTCCGCCTCTTGTTACCTGGGCATTATCAAGTCCGTTGGTGCCAGAGATACTTATCTCAAAGTTATGAAGTTCTTCGATGAATCTGTCTATATCCGATCTCTTTACAAGTTTTTTGATACCGATCCTTTTCAAGACGATATTTGTAAGAACGCCGTCAATGACGCCTGCGAGAGCGTCACATGTCTCTCTTTCACTGAATCTTTCAATACAGCTCCTGATGATATCTTCATCATTTTCGAGAAAATCAACGGTGATTATATTCCTGCCTTGCTCAAGATATCTCGACAGCTGCATGGTGCAGATCCCTGAAATACCGTAATCCGTAAAGAGCAGCTCGCCCTTCTCTTCAGCTTTGAAATTGCCGTTACATGTAAGACTTATCCTGCAGTTGAACCTGGATCCCGAGAGGCGCTTTATATCTCTGTCCGAAGATCTGAGCTGGACAAGAGACGGACTTACAGGGACAAACAAATCCTTATCGAGAAGTGAAGCCAGGAGCTTATAACCTGAGCCGTCACTTCCGGTAACAGGATAGCTCATGCCTCCCGTTGCAAAAACGATATTGGAAGCAATATACTCCTTATCTGAGACGACGATAAAACGGCTATCTTCCCTTCTGATCTCCTTGACCTTGGAATCAAGAGCAAAACATCTTTCAGGGATAAACAACCTCATGACATCGATCACGGCAGTACTTTTAAGTTCTCTCGGATACACGAGCTCATCTTTATGAACAGTCTTAAGACCAAGAGTCTTCTCGAAAAAATCGATCGTATCAATTACTGTAAACCTGGATAAGATCCGGTCAAGCCGTTCAATGTCATCCGTATAATAAAGCTTTGTATCCAGTTCAAGATTGGTGAGGTTACATCTGCCGTTACCGGTCATCTTGAGCTTTCTGCACGGCTTTGTGTTGGAATCAATCAAAAGCAGGTCAGTTATACCCAAACTTATGAGCTTTGCGGCACACATAAGTCCAGAACTACCTGCTCCGATTATGATAACATCGTACATTTATTCCTCTTCCAAAAGCTTCAGGCAGCGCTTAAACTTGCTGTCATTACAAAAACCGGAATCCGTCTTACTTATAATATAATCAGCCATATCCTTGAGATCGACAACATCTCCGGATATAAGCTCGAGCTCAAGTTCACAGATCGGCTCACTCTTGTCGCCTGCAGAGAGCTTACCGACATCAAAACAGGCTTCCATCAGGCTGTCACCGTAACCAAGTGTATAGACAGTCCTTTTAAACTTGGTCTTACAGATAGGAACCAGATCATCATCTTCGATCCCTTCAAGTGCATTTATAAGGATATCGGAAGGATCTTCGCTCCTGGAGATACCTTCAAGGAATTCTTCCTTCGAAAATGACTTGGAAAACGTCTTATAATTCCATTCATAACGCTGATGAAGACCATTATCAACTTTACCGCCGAGCTTGATCGTATGCTCATAAGTCTCATCTTCGGCATCAGAATCCGATATATTCCTGACCCTGATGGAACCGTTTCTACTGAGCATCTTCCTGTCAGGGGTATCAAAATACGTATTGGAGAGCTTAACTGCCTCATGTTCCTCGTGATCCATACAGATGTTATAAAACCAGTCAGTATCAAGTATTCCGAAAAGATCTTCTTCGCTTTTGAAAGTAAGTTTAAATTCAGTTTCCATAATAATCCTTAGTATGTATATGTATGAACTCCGCTCGTCGATACGACAATAACCTTATCACTGCCGACAAAACCTACGCGGAGTACATCTTCATCTACGGAAATATCCGATAGGACATCACCGTTGCTGCTGAATACAAAAACTCTTCTGTCTACGCTTAAAACACACTTATCCTTATCGGTATTAAATGCATTAACGGTAGTTCCCAGAACAGAATCGTAAACGATATTGTTTTCACTGTCAATAACAGCCAGTTTATTGACCTGTCCGACGCCTTCGGAATATATCAAAAAGAGCTTGTCACTTACTCCGAATACATAATTGATCGACGGATACGAGACACTTAATGAAGATATCTTCTCATCCGAAGCAACGTAAGCACTGTCACTTCCGAAGACAAGGAACCTTCCGCCGCAATATACTGCCGATGATAGAATATCGTCTTTCTCAATAGGATAAACGGCCCTGTCAACTGCCGAATACTTATTATCATCCTTCTGGATCGAGAGAAGCTTGATATAAGGCTTTATGACCGCACCGTTAGTATTGAGCGTGACTATCAGGAGTTCAGAGGAATCATCATTGAACCTGACTGTAACAGGATATCCGGAGTCTCTGGATACCCACTTGTTCGATACATAATTTCCGTCAGGATCGGCAATAAGGATCTGTCCGTAAGCATCCTCACAATCAAGGATAACGGAAACAAAGCCGTCAGATGAGACTGACGCTCCCTTTACCTTATCAGAAGTGGATTTGGAATAGATAAGTCCTTCCTTATCGCAGACAGAAAATGCATATCCGTCAAGATCACCGACCAAAGCCCTGTCCTTACCGAAAACACAGAAAGGATTGGTATAGCTTACGCCGAAGCTGTAAGCCTCATTACCGGATAAAGTAAGATATGCTATCCTGTCATTCGTTACTTTAAGGACACCGTCTCCGAACGGATAGAACTTCTGAGCTTCAGCGAACTCGCATTGGAATCCCGACTGAGCGGAAAGCCTTACTGAACTGTCCGCTCCCTCGAGAGAAGATTGTTTCCTGGATACAAAATATAAAAGAACACTGCTGGCGATCACGAGAATAAAGAAGATCGCCATAGCAATGAGAAGTTTATTCCTTATAGATTTCCCTTCGTCCATTATTGTTCCTCTGTAGGCATTTCATAGATATAGTTTAAGTTATCATTAATCGCCGTAGTAAGCAAATCATAAGCCGGGAATACACCATAGTCATCAAGGACAAGACCGCCATCTTTGAAGAATTCATTGGAATATACAAACAAACCGGTATATTCATCATTCAACATGTAGTAATAAGACTGTGAATCACGCTTGATAAAGCTCATCTTCGTATTCACATAGTCAGTATCAAATATCTTGATCTCTATCTCGGCTTTCCCTGCAGGTACGGCATCAAGCTCGATACCGCCGATCCTGATATGAGACAATGCATAAAAAAGTACATTAGCGTAACATGTTCCATTCGAAGAGAAGATCTGCGCATCACGTCCGTCAAGAAGTACCGAGGCAGTCTGTGTTGAAAGCGTATCTTCGGCATCGATCTCCAAAGTAAACTCCGTATCGTTACGGAAACAGTCTATCTTCTTAACTTCCGGGGGTGTAAATTGCCTGATATATTCCGATACCATCTGTTCGAACGGCAAAGTGACCGCACCGACCTGTCTCGTTCCAAGGATAAACTCAGTCTTGCATATAGAACCGTATCCGTAACACATATCATTCTTAAGTTCAGACAGGTAAACAGTCTTTCTCGATCCGTCCTTCATATTGAAATAGATGCTGTAAGCGGGATCATCAAGACCGGCCTTTGTCTTCTCTTCATCACTCAGAGCAGCAAAGGAAGTGATATTCAGATCTTCAAACGACGTGAAAAATGAATTAAGAGCATCGCCGCATTCGACAGACAAAGGAGATACGAACTCAAAACTGTAGCCGTCATCGTGACTGACAGGGATAAATGTAAAAGAGTCATTCTTGGAAGTCCTGTCGATAACGATATTGTCAACCTGAGAATAGTCCACCGTTACTTTTACCGAGCTGTAAAAATCCACAGGATCGTAATCACAGAGAGTCTTATATCTGTTGTCAATGATAAATATGTTGCTGTTATTATCAGAGGAAGCAAAACAGTTCATCTTATCGACGGAACTGTCACCGATCTTAAGTGTCTTAGTCGTCCCGTCCAATGTCTCGACCTTGATTATATAGGAGAAATTATCGGACAGACCGTAATCACCCGGATCAGGAGACTCAAGATCGATATAGCCCACGGCATAGATGGAAAGAAGATCATCCAGATATTCGGTAATAGCCTTATCGGAATACTCGAGACCTGAGATGCCCCCTTCCACATTCCATTTATCATCCACTTTGGAGATATAAAGATCATTCTTTGATCCTCTCATTATCGTGAGTTTACTGACATTATCAGAAGATACGAGCATGAGTTCATAGTCTGAAGTCACTTCTTCCGGAGCCATCTTGGCATATTTTGACATATAGACGACCACCAGTGCCAATATGAGCACTGACAGGAGCAGAAGCGGTATCAATAGCTTTTTAATAGAATTCATCAGTTATCTCCGGATTATAGATGTGATCTCCTGTAGTAAACGATCCAAGCGAGCGAAACGAATACGAGCGGGATGGCGATCATGAATATAATGCTTATCGCACCGACGGAATTCTGATTTACCTTAGACATATCTATATAGTAAGTCAACAAGGATTTGACAGGAACATCGACATGCTCGTGAGTCGAGAATACGTTTCCGAGAAGAGACCTCATAAACTGATAGTTATCATCATTTGAAGAACGGTTACTGAAGAAAGAATCAGATGTAAACAGGTTGGAACCGAAAACAAAGACATTCACCTGATTGGAAGTTCCTTCGGAATAACTGACCATTCCGATATTTACGGGTTCATTGCTTACAGTTTCTTTATTCTTGCCTTCGTCATCAAATTCCTGAAGATCAATAAGAGAAACATAATATGATGTTAATGCGATAGGCTCGGTTACATAATTGGTGTTTGTCGAATTATATGCTTCGATATTTCTTGCAAGTCTGTAGAAAACAAGACCTGTGGAATTGTTATTGGCAAAGCTTCCTGTAAGATTAGCCTTAAAGAATCCGTTATCAGGATCGACACTATAATCGCTGTCCTCATCAAAGACATTATTGTTCTTGATCTCAAGGTTAACTTCATGAAGGACATTATTAAGATGTGTATAATCCTCTGATATGTTCTCCTTATCGATACCGAGAGATACAACGATATTACAAGGGTGCGTCGTATTATTGATATAATCCTTTATCGCCTCCTGGACATTCTCTGATATGTCGACATCAGGACAAAGGATAAACAATATACTGCAATCTTCCGGGATCTTAAAATCTGCTGAATTGACATCAAGTTCAACTGATTCGATATTCATCGAAGCAAGGATACCCGTTATCGTGGAATGAGACGAATCTTCCTGGATGCCCGTAAGGAAGTAAGCCTTCTCGGCGCTCTGGGAAGTAACATTGATGATCGTATTGATAAATGCAGACTCAGTCTTGTTTGAGATCGGAAGGTATTCCTCATAATAGAGCCATCTGTCTGCATCAAAGTTGAAGCAGTCTGCCTGAGGATTAACAAACCTGATCTTGCCGTCACAACATACGGCATACTGATAGAGACGGTTCCCTGAACGGATATCAGTAACGGAATCAGGATCGATCTCATTGATGATCGAAGGCTGAACATTAGGATCTACATATTCTACCGTGACCTTACCGTCGGATTTTTCCTCAAGATCATCAAGAAGAGGAACGATATACTCATAAGCCGTATCTTTAAGAGTAGTTGGTCTGGTAAAAAGACCGACGATCCTTACCTTCGTATTTGAAGGAAGAGATTTGAGATATTCGTAAGAGACATCGGATATCGTATTCTGTGAAGTCGATGAAGTATCGATATTGAGCGTACTGTTCAAAGTAACATATAAGAGAATGTTAAGAACGAGGATTATGGCTAAAAGAATAACGATCGAACCGAACGAGAATAACTTGAGATCTGAAACCCTCTTATCAGTCGCATTTATGAGGGATCTTGTTCTGTTTGTGTTCATTGACATAGATCTCACCTCCAATCAAGACTGCGACCAGCGTTTCTTTTCGAGAATCCTGTATGTAAGGAAAAGGAAAAAGAACGCGAAGCTCAGGCAATAGAATACTGATAACGGGCTTAGGATACCTACTTGTGCCGTATTGATCCTCTGCATCGGATCGAGCCAGTTAAATGCACTTTCAATGGCATTATGGACTTTACTTACATTCTCGACCGTTGATATCTTGATGATGCTCATGAGCGAGACGACAACGGAAGAAAGGAATGTTCCGAACTGCGGAAGAAGCTGGATAACAAGGATTATGACGAAGGTTACGATTGCAGATACGATCTGATTATCAGAGATCGATGATGCAAATGTACCGATAGCAACAAAAAGGAAAGCCAGAGCGAAGAATGTAAACGAAGCCGTAAGCACAGGAGCGTCAACAACTCCGCCGAATATCTTCGTTATGATCATCTGAACTGCAAAATTCAGGAAGAATATGCCAAAAAGGCTCATGGCTGCAAGGTATTTACCCAAAACGACCTTGTAGAGCTTGATCGGAGCCGTGTAAAATATAACGTCCGTTCCCCTCTTCTTATCCTCGGACAAAAGGCCCATCGTAACGATCGGGACAATGATGATAAAGAAACTGCAGACATTAAGGATGTTTGCAGCCATACTGATATACTGCTCATCAAAACTTATGGAAAAGAGATAACCTGAGATAAATGAGAATAGAGCAAGTGCTATATATCCCACAGGTGATTTGAAATAAGAAATGAATTCACGTTTAAAAATCGCTAGCATCAAAGGTCCTCCTTACTCGACATTTGTCAGGCTCAAGAAGATTTCTTCGAGAGAGGATTCTATCGTCTTCATCTCGATTATCGGACAATTGAGCTTAGTCATCGTATAAAAGATAGTCGTTCTGATATCAGGATCATTACTCGATAAAGAGAGTTCGACACGGTTGATATCATTATTTCCGGTCTCACGTACAAAGATATCATTTACACCCTTGATCGCTTTAAGAGTACCGGCAACAAGTTTACTGTCACCTCTGAAGACTA
>JAILNZ010000152.1 GCA_024691135.1 Clostridiales bacterium | reverse complement strand
TAAGGGAGAATGCCATGTTCTCACGTACTGTCATGTGAGGATACAAAGCGTAGATCTGGAAAACCATCGCGATATCTCTGTCCTTAGGGAGGACGTCGTTGATGAGACGATCTTCGATATAGATCTCACCCTCAGAAATATCTTCAAGACCGGCGAGCATACGAAGTGTAGTGGACTTACCGCAACCGGAAGGACCTACGAGGATAACGAATTCCTTATCTGCGATCTCAAGGTTGAAGTCAGAAACAGCTACAACGCCGCCTTCATACTTCTTGTAAACATGTTGGAAAGACAAACTTGCCATATTAGAAATACCTCCAAATTGCCGAGTTCATCGGCTTTTTACCTGTAGATAATATATCAAAGCCCTATAACTGCCGCTATATGACATTATTACCAAAAAAAAGCGGTGCGATTTGTAACGCAAATCTGTTCTTTTGGTTATATAGCACAACGGTTTTTGTAATACTTTGTGCAACAAGTTTAAAAATGCACGGAATTCACCTTTTTTTCGATGAGCGGGACCTTTATGCATTTTCACATAAAGCTCTCAAATGTGCCTGTTTTGTGGCGTTTTGCATTTTAGAGTATCAAACGGCCCGGCAATTCCCGGAAGGCAGGCTTTTTCTATTGACTTTTGCATATTTATACATTATATTGCATAAAGTTCACAAAAATCCGTCCGAACAGGCGCGAAAGTATGTGAATATATGTAATGTTCCTGTTATTGTTTTTGATTTCACAGGAATTTATATTATAAACTGCTACAACATTTTTGAAGGTGTGATAATTATGAGTAAAGTAAAGGTAAGTATAATCGGCGCGACGGGATATGTCGGAGCGGAACTCGTCAGGGGTTTCCTCGGCCACCCGGAAGTGGAATTTCAATATCTGACTTCAAGGAGCTTTGAAGGTCAGTTGTTCTCGGATATCTATCCGGTATTCCGCGGCGTATGCGACATCAGACTTACCGACACGCCTTACGAGACGGTGGCAAAGGAATCCGACCTCGTCGTCACGGCGCTTCCGCACGGCGTATCGAGCAAGACCGTTCCCGTCCTTCTCGAAAACGGTGCCCGCGTTATCGACCACAGCGGCGACTTCAGATACAAGGACGTTAATACATACGAAAACTCATATAAGCTCGTTCACCCGGATCCGGAACTTCTTAAAGAAGCGGTCTACGGCATCCCGGAGTTCTACAGGGAAGATCTGAAGAACGCAAGGCTCGTCGCAAATCCGGGCTGCTACCCGACTTGTTCCCTCATTGCGCTTGCTCCTTTCCTTAAGGCAGGCCTCATCGATACGGGTTCGATCATCATCGATGCGGTATCGGGCGTAAGCGGCGCAGGAAGAAAGGAGAGCCTTCCTTATTCATTCTGCGAGATGCAGGAGAACTTTAAGCCATACGGCGTTGTCGGTCACAGGCACACGACCGAGATCGAGGAGCAGGCTTCCTTCCTCGCGGGAGAGAAGGTCCGCCTGAGCTTTACTCCTCACCTGGCACCGTTCAAGCGCGGAATGCTCAACACGATCTATGCAAGACCTTCCGCCAAGTTCACGGATGTGTCGGACGAGAAGATCAACGCTATATATAAGGAATATTATAAGGACGAGTACTTCGTAAGAGCTCTCGACATGAAGGTACTCCCTGAGATAAAGGCCGTAAACGGTTCCAACTTCATCGAGGTAAACGGAGTTTTCGATAAGGAGACAAACCTCATAAAGCTTTTCAGTGCGCAGGACAACCTCGGAAAAGGAGCTGCCCTTCAGGCTGTCCAGGCATTCAACGCAATGTTCGGATTTGACGAGAAAACGGGACTTAACATAGTCCGCGGCGTATAAAGGAGATGGTTAAGATGGCAGACAAAGGACAATTGCCTGAACTCGATATGATAATGAAGGACAAGGTCGACCGCGCGTCGATCCTCATCGAGGCCCTTCCCTACATCAGGAAGCTGAGGGGTCAGACCATAGTCATCAAGTACGGCGGAAATGCCATGGTAAACGAAGATCTTAAGCAGTCGGTCATGGATGACATTACCCTCCTTAAGTACATCGGCATCAACCCGATCATCGTACACGGCGGCGGACCCGACATCACGGGGATGCTCAACAAGATGAACATCGAGTCGCGTTTCGTGAGCGGCCTGCGCTACACCGACGAGGAGACAATGAGGGTAGCCCAGATGGTCCTGATCGGAAAGACCAACAAGGAGATCGTCAGTAACTTGAACACCAAGGGTGCCAAGGCGATCGGTATCTGCGGCATCGACGGCCACCTGATCGAGGCGGAGCGCCTGAGCGAAGATAATGCGGGCAACCCGATCGACGTCGGCTTTGTAGGCAAGATCACGAAGATCAACACGAAGATCATAGAGATGCTCGCAAACGACGAATATATCCCCGTCATCGCTCCGATCGGAGTCGGCAAGGACGGCGAGAGCTACAACATCAATGCGGACACGGTCGCTTCCGAGATCGCGGTGGCCCTGAAAGCCGAAAAGCTCATGACCCTCACCGATGTCGGCGGCGTTCTCGAAAAGGATGAGAACGGTGAAGACCGCATAATCCCGGTCCTCGACGAGGAGTCGATAAACGAGCTCATCGAGAAAGGGATCATAACGGGCGGTATGATACCGAAGCTCTACGGTTGCCTCGATATCGTCAGAAGAGGCGTAAGAAAGGCACACATCATAGACGGAAGGATACCTCACAGCCTCCTGCTCGAGATATTCACGGCAAAAGGCATCGGAACGATGATCGTAAAAGAAAAAGGAGTTAAATATGGACATCAGCACTGATTTCGCGTTAACAAAAGAATTAGACGACAAGTATTGCATGCAGGTGTTTGACCTCCTTCCTGTTGCTTTCACGCACGGCAAGGGCGTATATCTCTACGACCAGGAAGGCAAGAAATATATGGACATGATCGGCGGCATCGCCGTAAACAGCCTCGGCCACGGCAACAAGGCCCTCACGAAGGCTATCAAGACGCAGGCCGATAAGCTCATCCATTCGTGCAATTATTATTACAATTTCAACAAGTCTGAACTTGCTTACAAGCTCTGCAAGATCAGCTTTGCCGACAGGGTCTTCTTCTGTAATTCAGGAGCCGAGGCAAACGAGGGAGCGATCAAGCTCGCACGCGGTTATTTCTACCACAAGGGCATCAACCGTCATAAGATCATCACGGCCAAGATGAGCTTCCACGGAAGAACGATGGGAACGATCGCGGCAACAGGCCAGGAGAAGTTCAGCAAGCCGTTTGCTCCTAACGTTCCGGGCTTTGAGCATGTCCCGTTCAATGACATCACTTCCCTGAAGCTCGCAATTGACGGAACGACAGCAGCGATCATGCTCGAACTCATCCAGGGCGAGAGCGGCGTTAAGCCTGCAGACTACGAATATATCTCCCAGGTAAGGGAGCTTTGCGACAAGCTCGGCATCCTTCTCATCATCGACGAGGTCCAGACGGGTATCGGACGTACCGGCAAGATGTTCTGTTATGAGCACTACGGCATCAAGCCTGATATCATGACCCTCGCCAAGGGACTTGCGGGCGGTGTTCCGATCGGTGCTCTCCTCGCAACAGAAGAAGTCGCTTCCACTGGTTTTGAAGTCGGTGATCACGGCTCAACATTCGGCGGCAACCCGATAGCATGTGCGGCAGGCGTTGCAGTCTTGAACGAGATCGGCGAGAACGCTCTTCTCGGTAACGTAAACATCGTATCGGACATCCTGTTCTCTAAGCTCTCGGATCTCAAGGCTAAGTATCCGGTCATCATCGATGTCCGCGGCAAGGGACTTCTTATCGGCATCGAGTTCGCGGGAGCAGTAAGTGCGAAGGGCCTTAAGAATCAGCTCTTCTCCATGGGCTTCCTCGTAAGCTCCATCGGAGACAGCACGATCCGAATCGCGCCTCCTCTCATCATAAGTGATAAAGAAGCACTGAGCTTCATCAAGGCTCTCGAGTCCATTCTCAAGGGCAAGAAGAAAAATCCTTTCGGAAAGTGAGATAACGACAATGAGGCATTATATAGATTTTCATGAAGACGTAAGTTTTGACGATCTCAAGTATCTCCTCGAGATCGCAGCAGATATGAAGCAGAAGACCAAGACGGGCGTAAAGCATCATTACCTCGAGGGCAAGTCCCTGGCCATGATCTTTACCAAGTCCTCCACAAGGACGCGTGTATCCTTTGAGGTCGGCATGTACCAGCTCGGCGGCCAGGCACTATTTTTGAGCGACAACGACATCCAGATCGGAAGAGGCGAGACGATCCATGACACGGCCAAGGTCCTGTCCGGTATGGTCGACGGCATCATGATCAGGACATTCGCGCATCAGGACATCGTAGATCTTGCAAGGTTCGGATCGATCCCGGTAATCAACGGTCTTTCCGATGACCAGCATCCTACACAGGCTCTCGCCGATCTTCTCACGATCCAGGAGCACAAGGGCGGTCTCAAGGGCTTGAAGCTCGCATATGTAGGTGACGGAAATAACGTTACCGCTTCCCTCCTTCAGGCATGCGCAAAGGCAGGAATGGATATCTCCTGCGCTTCCCCGAAGGCTTATACGGCAGGACAGAAATACGTGGATCAGGCTCTCGAAGACGCCAAGGTAACAGGCTCGAAGATCCTCATGACCGAAGATCCGTACGAGGCTTGTGACGGCGCAGACGTCATCTATGCCGACACATGGACATCAATGGGTCAGGAAGAAGAAAAGGCCAAGAGGGTCGAGATCTTCAAGGATTATCAGGTCAACTCCAAGCTCATGGGCGTCGCTCACAAGGACGCGATCTTCATGCACTGCCTCCCTGCCTACAGAGGTTACGAAGTAACGGAAGATGTCATCGACGGACCTCAGAGTGTCGTTTTCGATGAGGCTGAGAACAGGCTTCATGCTCACAAGGCGATCCTGGTAAACTGCTTCACAAGATAATATGGCATATACATTAAGACAGGCGGTGCAGGGCGATGCACCGCTTTTATCGGAGCTCATAAAATCCTCGATGATCACTTACAGCAACGATTCCGGCATCGATCCCTCGATCCTGGACTCGATGCATGAGCGCGTCGAGGATCTTGTGCAGAAGCTGAAGACCCACACGTGCCTCTGCTTTTTTGACGGGAACAACATGCCCGTCGGCACCATCACGCTCAAGATCACAGATGATGTCAAAGGCTTCGACTTCTCGAAAAAGACCCACGAATATCTGAAGGATATGGACAAGGTCCTCTATATCTCCCGCTTCGCCGTGCTCGACAGCCTGCGCGGCACGGGCCTCGGCAAGGACCTCCTGGACACCGCATTCGCCTTCGGCGTGGAAAGAGGCGCCAAGGCCGCCCTTCTTCACACGGCAACGAGCAATAAGATCCGCGTGGAATTCTATAAGAACAGAGGCTTTTTCCTCCTCGACAGCGAGACAAAACGAGGCTACGACAGAGGCCTTTTTGCATACGACCTCTGATACATTTCCCACACCATGACAATGACTTTTTCCGTCCCGAAAAAGCGGAACGTTTTGCGCTGCAAAAAACGTCCTTGTCTACTGTTTATATGTCACAAAATGCGTTCCGTTTATTGAGCATATGCACGAAAACCGCCTTTAAATAATAATATTCATTGTTTGCATCCCCTTAGCAATGTATATTTTATTTTAGGAGAATATATGGATTTCCTAATTAGACATTATCTTTTATGAATAATATATGATTCTCTTCTAGTCTTATGGGTTTAACCAAAAGGGGGTCTTTTTTTGGGCGATTCTACAATTGAACAGATGATAGACAGAGAAAAGATAAAGGCATTGGCAAGCGGTGTCAGAAGAGCAAGGAATGAATATGAGGATGATCTTGATGATCTCACAAGCGGACTAAGAAGCGCCGGATACAGGTCTTATGTTGCTAATGCTTTATATGGCAAAATGTATTCTACTTTAAGCAAGCGTTCGGTCAGCAATGATTTTGATTCTGTTATTGGTCGAATAAATACACATACTTAACGGAATATAGAAGGAGAGCATCATGTCTGATTTATTGTTGGATGAAAATGAAGTGTATTCATACGAGAAATTGAACAAGAGCGGAGGTCTTGGCAAGAAGGCTGAATTCGCGTTGTCTCAGTATAATTCCCGTTTGGGAAATCTTAGTGGACAGGGTTTTGGTCCCAATGATACAAGTACCGCTCATGCTGTTATAGACGAACTCAGAACACAGATGGGCAAGATCGAGGGAACTATGGCTGAGATCGATTCTATGATAGATGATCTGGTTAGGATTCTTGAAGTGGATGTAATAGAAAGAGAAAACGCTTTGATCAAAGAGGTCTAGGGAGGTAATGTCCATGATCGATATAAATATGGGAGGCTACAAACAGCATTTGGATTTCTTCGTAGCTGAATCGCAGAATAATAAGATAAATCAGGAAGCAGACACATTCACCTCTTCTTCCGGCACAGCGATAAGAAGGATCAACGAGTGTTTGCATTCATATAATAAGTATTGCGCAAATATTGATAAAGTATACCATTCCACGATGTTGTACCTGCAGAAAGCGTATTACAACACCAGTGCATGTGAAAGTGATAATTCAGTTTAATATTTTTGAAAGGACCGTCCATGAGAGATTATACCGGACTCAATTATTGTTACGCCAAGAAGTATCTTAATGATGCTATTAATTCTACAAACCATAATTACAAACGACACTTTAATACTCAAGATGTGCCGGGAAAATACCATTACCTCAAAAATCAAAGCTTGAGTGTTGGTGATGATGCAAACAGCCATATTGCATCTATTAGAAGCAGACTCTCTACTGCTCTGGATCTCCTTGAAACATTCCATAAGGATGTCGATACTGCATCATCAGACATCTTGGCATCAGCGGATAATATAGTAGCTGTACTCAACGAAGTTAACGGAGCTATGGACCGAATTAATAATGCCTTATCCAGTCTTGGTGACTACAAAGGCAAAACCATGTCTGCTAACGACATTAAAGTAGCTGGAATTGATGAGTCCAAGTGTAAAAAGCTGATAGAGAAGGCTTGGGACGCCTTTATGAAAAACGACAATGCCGTCACCTCATACATTGATGAAATGAAGGAATTACAAAAGAACGGCCAGCTTTCTCCGAAAGATAAAGTCAAGTTGAAGAATATCTTTGATTGGTATGCAAAAAACCAATTAGATTCGACAGGAAAAGCTACTCTTTTAACCGATCAACAACTTCGTAACTTTGTTGACGTTTTCAAGCTACTTGACAGCGCGGATCTGACTGACAAGATGTTGGATGATTTTATGAAAAACGATGCCGCTGTAGCTATGTATCTTGAAGATATGAAATCTTTAACGGACATTCCTACGGATGATATGGTTAAGCTTAAAAAAATCTATGATTGGTACGTAAAGAATCGCTTTGATGGCAATGAAGATGACTACGTAAATCGAATGAAAAACCAAAGGCTGATGAATTGTGTGGATGCTTATGAACTAATAAATCCAGATGCAAAAAATATCACTAATGAATTCTTCAAAGAAGCTTATAAACTAAATAATAAATATGTCGATCGCAATGTTTTGAATATTAAGTATGGAATATATACTTGCGATCCTATGTATAGAGATACAATATTAGGATATTTGCCAAACATACAATTGAATATGTTGAATATAGGAGACGGTGCTTCTCATTCGCCTGGTAAAACCGCGGACGGAAAAAACAAGATGTCTACCCTCAATTTGGATCTATATACTCCAAAAACCGGAAATTTTTGTTCTTTTTTCCACGAATGTGGACATGCTGTGGATTATTTATCCTGGCCAGAGGGTGATGCTTCTGAAACATTACAACAATCTCTTAAAGACAACGCGGTCGATCGTGTTGTAAAAGACTTGGAGGAATATAACAATTCTCAGTCCGATGATTCAAAAAAAATATCTCCTTGGGAAGCATTTAAAATTGTAAAATACATCTTTAATCTTGATGAG
>JAILNZ010000125.1 GCA_024691135.1 Clostridiales bacterium | reverse complement strand
TGATACTCCAAAACTGGTGCATCGTTCAACTAATATGAAAGGAGCAACAATGCTAAAATATAACTAATTACATGAATAAGGAGGTGGAAACTATGCCTAAGAATACAAAGCAGACTTCTGCAAAAGCAGCTTCTGCAGCCTCTAAGGTTCTGAGAGACGGAAGAACCAGCAAGGCTTCTAAGACTGCCGCTGGAAGTGCATTGTCTCAGACACCATCCAGGAAAAAGAAATAACTACTACCTGGATACAACCTGATCTTTGAAGGTGCAGTATAGAGCTGATGATAGACTCTGAACTGTACCTTCATTATTTATCAGTTCTTCTATTCCCAACAAGTCTCCTATTGCATGTATAACCTCATGCAACAATGTTTGTTCCTGCAGATCTTTTGGCATAGTGCAATCTATTCGTATCTCGTGAGTCAAAAAGTTGATTTCACCTTTTCTGGGTTCTTCTTTATTAACACAATCTACATATCTTATCAGATATCGTTGTCCGAGAATATCAATATAATTCTTATCCATATTCACCTCACGTACTACTCACGTTTCGTCTTCTAGTTGGATCATCTTCAAAACGTGGGTACTTGTTAAGCACCGCTCATCAGCCCAAAATGCCTGGTAAGCGGTTCATATATCATTCTCTCGATCTCGTCTTTGTATACTGTCATGCGTGTACCATACACATTGATCTCCATAGTTTCGCGAATAACAGGTTCAAGAAGAGGTTGAATAGCATCTACTGTTACAGGCTCCAACATCGGTGGATCCAGAAGTCCTTCATGTGCCATCATCTTATTCTCACATGAATCGATGTATGGACACGAGTCGGGACAGATACACATACTGTATGAATCCATGTTTACCTCCAAAAGAAAAGAGGTCAAATATCATTTTAATACTGAACCTCTTGAATCATCATCTGAGTAATAGTATAATAAAGTCAGCAAGCAATTGCTATTAGAGTTTGCCACTCGTCCACTGGGGTGTTTCGGCAAACTCTATTTTATTTTCTTCTGAACACTTTTATCAATTGTCCATTTTTTACCTGAATGATACTCCAAAACTGGTGCATCGTTCAACACTGATGTCCAAGAGCATGATGTTATCATGGTTTTGCATGAAGCCATGGAACGTGATATAATGCAATCACAGGGACTTCCTTATGATGTTGCACACGAGATAACTCAGAGAAAATACAATTATAAAGAAGCTCTAATTAAATGGAAGGAGGAGAATGGCTATGCTTAAGTATAAGTTGGTGAGTCGTGATGGCGATGTTTGTGTATATGAGTATTGGGATCCGGTGGACGAAGGCCCCAGTGGAAGAGTTTCGTATAACACTAAGACCCAGGAAATAGCTATTTTATTTCTTCCGGAGTGGGATAAGTATAAGTTCTTCCTTAGTCATATGGTTCATGTGATTCGATATGATATTGCAAAAGGAGTTAGGGTTGAATCCGGATCATGTGCTTGGTATTGACCACCCCGCCGAAACCGGTGCATCGTTCAACCAAACTCAGCCGCCTGATAGTTCCTTATGCTGACGATTATCTATACCAAGGACTCCAGGTGATCTTTAATTATTCGATTTTATCCGTTGTTAACGGCTTGCATCTGTGCACTGATGACCCTGTCGAGAACTTCATCAGCTTCCTCATAGCTCAGATCCTCCAGATAAATGTTCGAATGTGCTGCGGAAGGAACGACGATCGTTATGAAATTGTCCCTGTCAGGAACGTCAGGAAGTCTCATCGCATACCATACGTCTGCTCCGCCGAACAGCTGGATAACATGGCAGTCTGTTTCCTTCTCCCACTTGATCAGCATATCTCTTGATGTGCTGTCATAGGTTATGGCATCAAATACTTCAGGAGTCATTGTCATCTTATAAAGCAGCATGTCTTCCATGTCCTCGGTTATGACGAGCTCTGCGCCGCTACCGTCTTTTTCGAGCGCTTCCCTTAAGAAAGAGAAGTCATATTCGTGCTCGCCCATTTCCATCTTGGCCTGGATATAGTACGGGAAATAAACGGTATTCATGCTCCATGTATCGGGTTCGTTCGCATCGATCAGAAGATCGAGGATCCTGTCGGCATAATCATCGGAACCCTTCATATCAAGGACCTTGGAGATGCTGCTGAAGCCCTGGTAGTACTGCCATGTCGCGGTGGCGAATTCAAGGACCGCCATATCGTAAAGGATCTCCGGCGTCGTATAATCCGAGAATACCGCGCCTGATTCGATGCCATAATCGTAATATCTCTGCTGAAGCTCGTTGCGGTGCTTAATTGCCTCGACCTGGAATTCAAGCACGAGATCCCTGTATTCTGCAGCTTTCTCCGGTCCGTACTTCTCGTCACCTATTGTCTCATATATGTTATCGAAAAAGTCCTCTGCCTGAGGCCCGTCGGAATAAGGCGCAACAAAAGGAACGTAGATCGCGGCATCGTCAGGGAAGTACATGGACTGGAGCATCGTCGCCATTCCGCCTTTGCTTCCGCCTGTCATGACCCATCCGTTCGGAGACAGGATCCGGTCGAACTGCTCGAAGATGTGATGGAAATCGCACGCAGCGTTGTAGTTTGTCAGATAATTCCAGTAATCAGGTTTGCTGTTATCAAGTCCCTCAGGGACAGATTCCCCGAAAAAGCGGTATTCGGCATTTACGAAGTTGGATCCCGTCTGAGATGCGAAAACGCCGAGCATGTCGCCGTACTTGAGATAAAAATCATCGGGAAGGAGATATCCGCCGACATAAAATTCGCTCGTGACGGCTCCTGTATATACGAACTGGACTCTCTGTTCAAATGTTCCGGCTGAAGGATCGGACCAGTCGAGCGGCTGTTCAAAGATGACCATGAAGTTTCTTGCGTCGGTATCTGATATGCTTGAATACTCGAGTTCCTCGACACTTACCACGCCGTCAAGTTCCATGAGCTGTTCCTCGATGGGAATGTCTTTCCTTATGGTCTCGCAGCTAGTCTCGGTTATTTCCGTTTCCGTGGTCTCTGAAGGCTCGGTCGGCTTTTCGGTATCGTAAGTCTCTACGGTCGTTTCCCGGGAAGTCCTTTCCGTGCGTCTGGATGTATCGCGGGTCCTTGTTTTCGAAGAGCATGAAACAAGGATGAGCGTTACAAGCAATAGTGACAGTAATGTCCTGATCTTTTTATTCATTGATATGTATCTCCCTATAAAAATGGCTGCCCGGAATGAACCGGACAGCCTTATCTTATCATATTTACTTGGTCAATTCCGTAAAGTAGAGGATCTGGCCGTATATCGGGATCAGGTACATGAATATCCTGAACCACGGTCTTCCTAAGTCCCTGAGCCTTCTTACGGTGGAACTTACGAATGCGAGCATTGCCGCAAGCCGTACTGCCCATGCAATGTATTTAACTAATGGAATAAATCCCGCTGCGCCGCCCGTGACCATAATTGCCAGGAAGAACAGAACGCCGAACCAGTATTCTCTCTTGCCTGTCGTTCCGCGGAAGTCAACTATCCTTATTATGAAGTTCTTGATGGCAGTTCCGAAATTGATGCGGTCTGCTCCCTGACTTCCCGTATTACCGTAGCCCTGATACTGATAGTTTGTGGCGACCGGTACCTGCGGTGCCTGAGGTTCCTGAGGCGCCTGTTCTGCTGTATCTGTTACCGTCTCCTGTGAAGGATCGGCCACCTTGGTCGCCGCGCTCGTGCCCGTACCGCACGATGGACAGAATTTGAGATCGTCGCTCATTGTCTCGCCGCATTTGGAACAGATGATCATTGACTTTTACCTCCGGATCTTCTCGTATGCGAGCATTTTACTACAAAACAGGGGCTTTTGCAGAGTTTTTTTGAAGAATGACACATACTTATGTCAAACCAAATGATATAATCTAAATAGATGTTAAGTTTATCGGGGGAAAGGCAATTGAACGGGATCAAACGGACAGCTATTCTGATCGCACTATCTTTGTGCGTCTTATCTTTGATCGTCTTTTTCCCTGAAAAAGCCGCTCCCGTAAGGGCTGACGGAACAGTTACCGCTACAGCCAAGGGCGAGGGAGATGACGGCGAGTTCACCGTAGAGGTCTCGGGATATGACAAAGGCGATGTGCTGACTGTATATATAGAACTCTCAACGGATGATGTCTATCTGGGACATGATGCTCCGAGCGGATGCAGTATAGTCACTTCGGGTGAATATGTCGTATTGACCATTACGGGA
>JAILNZ010000041.1 GCA_024691135.1 Clostridiales bacterium | reverse complement strand
TGACGTCTTTAAAAAGATACTCGATACCTTCATTAACCGAGGTAGTCGGGTGGTGGTCGATCGCTGCTATCTCGGTTCCCTTGAGATCGGTTATGTTTCCGGCTCTCTTTTGAGAATCGACGCATATGATGTAGTCGTCTTCATTCATTTCCGAGGAGATATCCTGATCCGGATACATCGTGATCCCGAACATGTCCAGCAGCTTTGAAGAACTTGTCTTATCGATGTCGCCGTCATAACATATGGTCGCACGTATCCCGAATTCCAGAAGAAACTGCTGAAGACCGAATGCGGAACCGATCGCATCGGCATCCGGAATATTGTGCGTCTGAATAAAGACCCGGTGCCCTTTACAGATATCTATAAGTTCCCTGACATCAGGCCTCTCGAAAACATTTTCCATAGACCTCTCCTCCACATAATGCCGCTTTTATATCTATATTTTACATTTGTAAGTCAAGAAAGGGAAAGAAAACATCATATATCTTTGATGTTTTGAGATAAAAGATGTAAGCAGAATACACAAATGATCATATGCTCCTTTGTGCGTATTAGCGAAAAAAAGAAGGTGCCCCATTAATACGAGTAATCAGCCGCAGATTGATTATTAATTAGTATTAAACCTAATGGGGGAACTTAATATGAATAGGACAAAAAGATCGATAATAGCAATATTGATCATGATACTGATGGTATTTGCTGTTATTCCGGAAAAAAGGGTGTTTGCCGACAAAGTAACCGGTGGCAATATCAATAATAAGATCACATGGGAACTCGACAGTGACGGAACACTGACCTTAGAAGGAGAGGGTGATATGCCCGCTTTTGTGGGATTTAATCAATCGATACCATGGCTTTACTACAGAGAGACAGTAACGTCCATAGTCGTCAAAGAGGGAATTACAGGACTATGCAGTATGGCTTTTTTCGGTTGCACGCACGCAACACAGGTAATCCTTCCTGACAGCCTTACCACTATAGGAACCGAGTCTTTTCTCGCTTGTGCGAGCCTGCAGGAAATAGTTATTCCTAACGGTGTTTCGCTGATAAAGGACCAAGCTTTTATGGCGTGCACGTCACTTTCAAAAGTGACCTTGCCTGACAGAAAAGATCTTACGATCGGCGAGGAATGTTTTTTTGCTTGCGATCTTAAATCGGTAACTCTCAATTCCGAATCGAATCTGGATCCTGAGCTTTTTAATGCTTTTTCTGGCATAAAATTCCATTATTATTTTGACGTTGATTACGTTGGTGATAATAACGGAACGATCACGGGCGAGACAAGAACTTACGGCGGTGAAGCTGTAAAATTGAACATCAATCCTAAAAGCGGATACTATCTTGCAAGATTAGGCTGGTATGACGCAAACGGATCCAACGGCTCGTTATACGCTGATGAGAACGGTCTTTATGTGATGCCTGATACCGAGTATCCTGTTACGATATGCGCAACATTTTCTGATCAACATTACTGTGGTAAAAACCTTTATTGGGAATTTGACGGAATATCTACGCTGACTATCAAAGGGACAGGCCGGATGACGGATTATTCTTATAGTCCCTGGTCGAATTTGAATGGCCTTGTAAAAAACGTGGTAATCGAAGACGGCTGTACTTCGATCGGTAGAAATGCTTTTAGAGGACTTCAGATCAAAAGTATATCCATTCCGAGCAGTGTTACTCTTATCGACTTCGGCGCTTTCAGAGCCTGCGGTGCTCTCAGAAATATCACTATCCCTGAGGGTGTAACATCGATAGGTGATTTTTGTTTTGAAGGTTGCGGACAACTTGAAAGTATTGATCTTCCGGACAGTTTAACATATTTAGGTGAGAATTGTTTTTTTCGCTGCGTGAGACTTACGGAAATAACTATTCCCCAAAACGTTACTTCTATAAAACTCAGCGCCTTTGAAGCTTGTGATGGTCTTAAGAAGGTGGTCTTACCGGAAGGGTTAACATCAATAGATAACAATGCTTTTGACAGAGATATAAGTCTCCAAGAAATAAACCTGCCTTCAACTCTTACTACTCTTAAAGCCAAGGCTTTTGAGGATTGTCTTGAACTTAGGGAGGTAATTATCCCTGACAGTATAACTTCATTGGATAATTGTTTTCCGGGGTGCCAGAATCTAAGAAAGATAGTGCTGCCTGATAATCCTGATTTTGAGATCCCGGGGCATTGCTTTGATTCTTGCATCCAACCTCTGACCGTAGTTCTTAATTCCGAATCCTACATAAATGAGTATAATTTTGCTTATTACAGGAGTACCGGGGCACTTAAGTACTGTTACTACTATGACGTCGAATATACATGTAACGATTACGGAACAGTCACGGGGAAAACAAGGTCTTATTGCGGAGATGAATTGGAACTTGAGATCGTACCGGAAAGCGATTACGAGATCGATAAAGTGACGATGACCTACTCAAAAGATCATGTTAAAGAGATCCTTCCTGACGGTGACGGTAAGTACAAATGTGAGATGCCTGACTCCGTTGAAGGTGTTAAGATCGATGTCGATTTCAAGATCAAACAGAAACAGGTTATCTTTTGTAAGCAAGGAGAAAACGGAGAAACAGTTGAGCTTCAAAACAGCTCTTTCGATCTGATGACGGCTCCTGTATATAACGGGCCTGTCCCTACAAGGGAACCGAATGAGATCTTCTCATATACCTTCATCGGTTGGACTGATGGTGAGAATACATACAGACCGGAAGAGACTCTTCCTTTAGTTTATGATGATGTAACATATACAGCCGTCTTTTTTGAAGATATGATCAAGTACGAGGTCAACTTCCTTGATGAAGACGGAACAGTGCTTCAGAACGGGAAAGCCGAATACGGGACTACGCCTGTCTATACCGGAATTACACCTGTCAAGGCTGAAGATGATGAATTCACTTACACATTTGACGGCTGGACACCGAAGATATCCGAAGTGACGGAAGATGTTACATATACTGCTGTCTTCAAAGAAACATTGAAAGAATATGAGATCAGTTTCCTTGATGAAGACGGAACAGTGCTTCAGAACGGGAAAGCCGAATACGGGACTACGCCTGTCTATACCGGAATTACACCTGTCAAGGCTGAAGATGATAAATTCACTTACACATTTGACGGCTGGACACCGAAGATATCCGAGGTAACGGGAGACGCTATATATACTGCCAAGTATGTCTCTACATTGAAAGTTCAAAAGCCGGAAGCATTGTTTGATTCTTTTGTTGAGAGGATGTATGAAGATATACTTGACCGTCCTTCCGATCCTGACGGTAAGTCATTCTGGATCCCTAAGGTAGAAGGAGGCGAACTTACGGGTGCCGACTGCGTCAGAAACTTCCTGATGAGCGATGAATTCAAGGAAAGGGAACTGACAGACGAAGAATTTGTGACGGTACTTTACGATGTTCTCTTTTACAGAGATGCGGCTTCCGATCCTGAAGGATTAAAGTTCTGGACAGAAAGCGTTAAAAAAGTGGGAAGAGATGCGGTTGTGGAAGGATTTATAAATTCGTCCGAGTGGTGTGATGTCTGTGCTTCATATGGTATAAAATCGGGAGCAAAGACAGCAAAGGCGACTGTTCCTTCAAATAATGCAACATTATTTGCAACAAGGCTCTATACCGAATGTCTCGGAAGAGAACCTGACGAAGAAGGACTTAAGTTCTGGAGCAATGGCCTTACCAATCTCGATCTTTCCGGTTCTCAGGCTGCTCGTGAATTCTTCTATTCAGCAGAGTTCAACAGTTTTAATGTCAGTAACAAGGAACTCATAACAAGAATGTATAAGACATTCCTGGGAAGAGATCCTGAAGAGGAAGGAATGGCATTCTGGATGGATTCCATGGACAAGGGAATGACCAAGGATCAGCTGTTTGACTGCTTTGTTGACTCCAAGGAATTCTCGGATATCTGCATAGCTTACTCCATAGACAGATAAGCCTGTTCGGGAAGTCTTTAACGATTTTTTCGGGGATGTCTCTATAGTGATACTGTCACTTCAGAGGCATCCCTTAGTCTTGATATCTTCGTCCAAAGTCTTTCTGCTGCCTTTTTAACGTTCATTAAGGCGGAGCTTTTATCAAGACTCTTATCAGACAGCTCTTCTATATGAATGACACCTGATTTGAGGCATTTCTCGTATCCGTCGCCCAAAGAACCTGAAATGGCATAAACGGGTCTGTTATATTTTCCCGCGAGCATCGTTACTTCCATCGGTCCCTTGCCGTTACAGGTCTGAGCATCCATTCGACCTTCTCCCGTTATAACGATATCGGCATTCCTGATCGCTCCTTCAAGACCGACTTCTTCAGAAAACAATCTTGCGCCCGAGACTATCTTTCCTCCAAGAAAGTTCTTGAGTGCGAAGCTGAGACCACCTGCGGCTCCGGTGCCTGTTTCCGTCGGATTCATCGAGAAAAAATCCGCAAATCTCATCAAGAGACTATCCATAACAACAACGTCTTCTTCGTTCGCGCCTTTTTGAGGGCCGTATACGTGACTTGACCCGTTAGGACCGCAGAGAGGATTTGTTACATCCGAGGCGATCACGATCTCCGCATTTATATCGATCATGGAAGATCTGTCGGCACCTTGAAGATCCTTAAGACCGATGACGCCTCTTTTTATATCCTTCCCGTTCCTGTCGGTAAGTTTCATTCCGAGAGATTGGAGCATTCCTGCGCCGCCGTCATTCGTGGCGCTTCCTCCGAGGCATATGATGAGCTTTTTAAATCCGCTTTGAAGAGCATCCTTTATGAGTTCGCCCGTACCGTAAGTTGTGGCGTGAAGAACATCCGGCTCATC
>JAILNZ010000163.1 GCA_024691135.1 Clostridiales bacterium | reverse complement strand
TATCATCTCCGACACTGAGTATGGTCTCTATGCCGCTAAGATGGGCGGCGGTTCAGTCGATACTGCCACGGGTGACTTTAACTTTGCCGTAAACGAAGCCTATATGATCAGGAACGGCAAGATCGCTGAGCCTGTAAGAGGCGCCACTTTGATCGGAAAAGGCGGAGAAGTTCTTATGAATATCGACAGAGTCGGAAATGATCTTGCTCATTCAGCAGGCGTATGTGGTTCGATCTCGGGCGGAGTTCCGGTAAATGTTGGTCAGCCGACCATTAGAGTATCATCTATCGTTGTCGGCGGAAGGGATTAAGGAGGACATAACTTATGATCATTGATAATGCAAAAGACTTTATGGATAAGGTAATGTCGAAGTCCTCTTCATACAACTTTGAAGACTGTGAAGTATCCCTTGTATCAGGCGTTTCAATGGGAGTCGACATACTTAAGGGTGAAGTAAGCAGTTTTGAGAACAGCACAGATCAGGCGATCTCGTTCAGGGGCAAGTTAAACGGTCAGATGGGCACTTCATCTACTACAGACGTAAATGAAGACAGCATACCGTTCCTTCTGTCTGAAGCAAAGACAAATGCCGAGGTTTTAGATGACGAAGATGAGGATTTCTTCTATTGTGACGAGGAAAACAAAGTCTTAAGAGCAGACCATCTGAGCGGAAACTACGACAAAAACAGCTATGAGAGATTTAAGGAAGTCGGTCTTTCTCTTGAAAAGGCGATCCTTGATTCCGATCCCAGGATATCGGGTGTTGATTATCTCACTGTCGGATGTTCCAAGGGCGTTTTCCTTCTCAGAAATTCGAAGGGTCTTGATCTTTTCAGGGAAAATGACTCCATTACGATCATTGCTGAAGCCAGAGCCGAAGAAAACGGCGTAACAAAGACAGCCGATCATTTCTGGTACGGTGTCGATATCGATAAGTTTGACGAGAGGGCTTTTGTTGAGGTACTTAAGAAGAAAGTCGTAAGTAAATTCGGTTCAAGTTCCATAAAATCCGGACAATATGACATCATTCTCGGCAATGAAGCGATGATCTCTATGCTCAGCACATTCTTCGGTGTCTTCTCATCCTATGCGATGCAGAAAGGATTGTCTCTTTTGGCCGGAAAAGAAGGGGAGACCATAGCTTCTGATAAAGTAACGATAAAGGAATCACCTCTTTTCGAAAAGGCATTGATCAAATCATTTTTTGATGATGAAGGCGTTCTCATAAAGGAAAAGGCCATTGTTAATAAAGGCGTTTTCGAGACGGCTCTTTATAATGTAAAGACGGCCCATAAAGAAGGGAAGAAGTCTACGGGTAACGGCTACAGAGGTTCTGTTTCAGCAACTAATGTCGTTCTTGAACCGGGAGATAAGAGTTTTGACGAACTCTGCAAGATCATCGGTAACGGTCTTTATATTACCGATCTTGCCGGTCTTCACGCAGGTGTTAATGAGATCAGCGGAGATTTCTCGCTCCTTTGTGAGGGCTTTCAGATCAAAGACGGAAAGATCGATAAGCCGGTAGAACAGATTACCGTTGCCGACAACTTCTTTAATATCTTAAAAAAGGTCACGGAAACGGGTAATGATCTCATGTCTTATCCGGGTAGTAAAGGGGAGATGTTCTGCCCTTCCGTTATCATAAAAGATGTATCAGTTTCCGGTGAAGAGTGATATAATTTTAAAAGTTTTTTCAGTATCTTGGAGGATAAATTATGAGCAGCATTGAAACAAAATGCGTACAGGGCGGATATGTGCCGGGCAACGGCGATCCGAGACAGTTACCGATCTATCAGAGTACAACTTGGAAATACGGTTCCAGTGAGGATATGGGCAAGTTATTTGACCTTGAAGTTTCCGGATATTTTTATACCAGACTTCAAAATCCGACTAACGATATGGCTGCTGCCAAGCTCTGTGAGATGGAAGGCGGATATGCTGCAATGCTTACTTCATCAGGTCAGGCAGCCAACTTTTTCGCGATATTCAATATCTGTGAAGCAGGCGATCATTTCATCTCATCATCATCCATCTACGGCGGAACATATAATCTTTTCGGCGTAACGATGGCTAAGATGGGTATCGAGTGCACATTTGTCGATCAGGAACTTCCTGAGGAAGAACTTGCCAAGTACTTTAAGCCGAATACTAAGTGCGTTTTCGGTGAGACGATCACAAATCCTACATGTACAGTATTCGATTTTGAGAAATTCTCCAGACTTGCTCACAGTCACGGAGTACCGCTTATCGTAGATAACACGTTTGCAACACCTGTTAACTGCCAGCCGATCAAGTTCGGTGTTGATATCGTTACACACTCGACAACGAAATATATCGACGGTCACGGCGTTTCAGTCGGCGGAGCAATCATCGACAGCGGTAACTTTGACTGGATGGCTCATGCTGATAAATTCCCGGGACTTACGACTCCTGACGAATCATATCACGGTCTTACATATGCCACCAAGTTCGGCAAGGCTGCATATATCACAAAGGCTACGGCACAGCTCATGAGAGATTTCGGCTGTATCCAGTCTCCTCAAAATGCTTTCTATGTTAACCTCGGTCTCGAGTCATTGCATCTCCGTATCGCAAGACACTGCGAGAATGCTCTTAAGGTTGCAACATTCCTTGAGAACCACCCTAAGATCGCTTGGGTCAATTATCCGGGTCTTAAGTCCAGCAAGTATTATGATCTTGCTCAGAAATACCTTCCTAACGGTACCTGCGGCGTAATGTGCTTCGGTATCAAGGGTGACAGAGATGCTCAGGAGAAGTTCATGGATGCTCTTAAGATCGCTATCATCGCTACTCACGTTGCTGATGCTCATACATGTCTTTTGCATCCTGCAAGTCATACGCATCGTCAGCTTACCGATGAGCAGCTCCGTGAGGCTGGTATCGCACCTGATCTCATCCGTTTCTCTGTCGGTATCGAAAATGCCGATGATATCATTGCAGATCTTTCCCAGGCATTGGATCAGATCTGATCATAAATACGTATCATATAAGAAGAGCATAAGGAATAATTCTTTATGCTCTTTCTTTTCTCCGAAAAAAATATTATCAACTCTTTTTCCTGACATCAGTTATCGAACCGTCGGGATTTTTGATCTTCATATTATTCAGCTGAGAAGAGAGGTTCCCGATAACCAGGGATCTGTATTCGTTACGAAGTCTTGTCTGTTCGTCTTTTTCGGCATCAGATAAGCCTTCACTTTTTGATTTGCGGCTTAGTTCATTGATTCTTTTAATTAACTGATCGAATTCCATACCTGTCATCTCCTGATTTCTCTTTGAGGATTATACCATATGAGAAGAGGTGCGCCAGAACAAAAATAAGAACAAACGTTCGGTGAAGAAGAGAGACCCTGAAAAGGAGAGAGGAAGAAATGAATTCACCGATAAGGAGACCATGATCAATCATAGATCTATGATTCAGTTCCGATCGATATATGAGAAATAAAACAGCATAGAAAACAGATGTATGATCAGATCAAAGGACAGAAAATGGGACCGGTCATGAAAAAATATATACGAGAACAAAATTATAAATGCGTAAAAAACGATTATGAAAATAATACCGATAAACTTTTGATCATGTCAGGATATAAATGATAATACATTGGAATATAGAATAGAAATGATATCCGAAGTCCGGAAAGGCCTGATACAGCTAGGTTTCCTGAAATCGGCATCGGTTAATCGTTCCTTGGATAATTCATTATACGTATTATGATTAACTATATCTTCTCTATTCGGTAAAATTGGAATTATACCGAATAAGCATACATATAAAAAGGCGGATACCACTAAAGATATCCGCCAAAAGTTTTACCTCTTCTTCATCATGATCAGATAGATCAGTTTGTTATATGACAGATGGATTCCTGCCGTTATCAATATAGATATCAAAACTGAACTTCCGAGTATACTTGTAAATGATCTCTTTTCACCTGTTGTTGTTATTCTTGGTTCTTCAGGTTCCGGATTATCATGAGTAACTGTTGTGATCTTTGGTGAATCATATCTCTCCGGAGGTCTTTCTGTCGGAGTTGTTATTATCTCCTTTGTCGGTGTCGGAGTCATTGTCTGTTCAGGAGTCGGTGTTGCTGTCGGACTTGGTGTCGGACTTGGCGTCGGAGTCGGTATCAATTCATCTGTTATCTTAATATATTCATCTGTTGCTATATCGATTGAAGGATAAACTTCGAATACCTGATCATTTATCTGATAGCCGTCCGGTGCCTGGATCTCCTTAATATAGTATTTTTCTATGATCAGGTCGTTAAATTCGAATATTCCGTCAGCTTTTGTCTCGTAGATTTCGATCAAATTACTGCACTCAAAGTCCGAAAACAAGCCTATAGCAGCGCTTTCCAGCGGTTTTCCCTCCGGATTTTGCTTGATCCCTTTGATCTTTCCGGTCAAATTTTTTATATCATCGGCCTTTTTCTCGGTTATATCGAGGTTTTCGTCACAATCTGCCTCTACTATATGAACTTCGGGATCTGTAAAGAAATACTCGCTTCCCTCCAGCTCTTTTACATAATATATTCCGCCGGGAAGTTCGATATCGAATTCATAAGTTCCTTCTTCATCCGGAGAAGCTAATGATATCAGAGTATCTTTGTGTAGTATTACATTATCCGATCCAACGATATCTTCGCCTGAATATATTCCGATCAGTACTTTGCTCATCTCGAGTTCCAAATCGATATCGATATTCGGGTTAACGGATGAGAAAGTCTTTTTGCCGCCAACTTTGACTTTTTGGTATTCATTCATTATTTTCTTATATTCATTATCTATTATGTTCTTGTCCTTATCATATCCCAGGATTATCTCTACAGGCGTTGTATCTTCGATGTAATCATTATCCTTACAGACTGATTCGACCAGATCGTATTTACCTGCCGGAAGGTCAGAAAACTCTGCAAATCCGTATTTATCCGTTACTTTCGTATCTATAAGAGTTCCTGATCTGTAGACAAGTTCATAATCATAATAGATATCCTCTGCTGCCAGGAGTTTGAATTCTATCCCTCCGATATCTTTTTCGCTGAATACAGGTATTGTCAGGATATGATCACCGACGGTCTTCTGCTCTACTCCTGAGAAAGCTTCCCCCCTCTTGTTTATCCTGATCGATCCTTTTTCAGGCGGAGTATATTGCCCGGGATAAAAAGCCGCATATCCGTTTACGGGTAACTTGATATACCCTTTAAACGTTACACCGTTCTGTTTCAGATCCGCGTGCCAGATATTGAAGTCGATTATCGTTTTATAACTTTTCTGAGGATCTATGGCCAAAATCAAAGGATCGTTGACCGTTGCTTTGGTATCCTTAGGTATAGAGACAGAAATAATGTCGGAAGTTCCGTATGTATTGAAATACAAAGTCCCTCCCTTTACATAAAACTCACAATCGTTCAATCTGTTATTCTTATCCGTCATAGTCATCGAAAAGAATCCCTGGTCATGATCAAACGGTACCTCATATGGATTATTAAGAGCATCATCTCTTGAAAGATACGTAAATGACGGAATCTTCAAAGATGCTCTGACATCATTGACAATGCCTTTATAAGAATTCTGTACTGCTTCCTTCTCGGGAATGTTCTCGATGAAGTCAATGGGAGCATCATAACCTTCATGTGATATGTAGCCAAAAGAGCTGTCTCTGTATCCGTATACTGTTTCCCAGATAAGAGTCTGAGTTGCTATATAACGGATAATATTATCTTTATTATTGTCATAAGTGACATTCCACAGATTTCCGTCAGTATAATTGAATTCGTCATGAAAACCGAATAACAGTACACTTCCGATCATAGTTCTCATGTCATCAGTAGAAAGATACGGATTATAGATATTATCAAGATAGGAATAATCGGACTTTGAATATTCCGTTCCGTTTACCGGGTCAAGATGACCTCCTATCTCGATACAGTAAAACGGCTGGCATTCTTCATATACGGAGAATCTAACAGTCGTATGATCGGTAGAAACGACATTCTTTCCGCCATATAATACGGCTGATCTTCTTCCCCACTCTGATGAAGATCCGTAATTCATATCATCTTCACTTCCGCCGAGATGGTATGCCGTAAAGGATAGCGTTGTAAGATCCGTGACGGCGAATACGGATTGTATCTGAAAGATAAAGATAGTCAGAAGCACAAATAAAGTTACGATGATTCGTTTGTTTAGTTTTTGCATAATTGTCACCTTCCCGGAAAAATGCGGTAGATCATTTTTCCAAAATAAAAAATTCCAAAGGCAACGGAGCTTTTGCCTTTGGTTTTAAACCATATAAAAAGGAGTTGCTTCAGTTGAAACAACTCCTTGATTATCAGATTAGATTATCTGTTTATCAGATAACACCCTGAGCGATCATAGCATCGGATACGCGGAGGAGACCTGCGATGTTAGCACCCATAACGAGGTTGTCGTCGTGACCGATTGCTGTAGCTGTCTCGTCAGCATTCTTAAAGATGTTCTCCATAATGCCCTTGAGCTTAGCGTCAACTTCCTCGAATGTCCAGGAAAGTCTCTGGCTGTTCTGAGCCATCTCAAGACCGGATGTAGCAACACCGCCGGCATTGGAAGCCTTACCAGGAGCGAAGAATACGCCGTTAGACTGGAAGTACTCGATAGCATCAGGTGTTGTAGGCATGTTAGCGCCCTCAGCAACGAACTTAACGCCGTTAGCAACAAGTGTCTTAGCAGACTCGAGGTTGAGCTCATTCTGTGTAGCACAAGGGAGAGCGATATCACAAGGGATCGTCCAGATACCGGAACAACCATCCTTATATGTAGCTGTAGGAACTCCCTTAACATACTCGGAGATACGAGCTCTTCTTACTTCCTTGATGTCCTTAACGATATCAAGCTTGATTCCGTCAGGATCATGGATGTAACCTGTGGAGTCGCAAAGAGCAACTACCTTAGCACCGAGCTGCTGAGCCTTCTCTGTTGCATAGATAGCAACGTTACCTGCACCGGAAACAACAACTGTCTTACCCTCGAAAGATGTACCCTTCTTAGCAAGCATGCA
>JAILNZ010000150.1 GCA_024691135.1 Clostridiales bacterium | reverse complement strand
TACTGCAAAACATAAACACCTCACTCTACTGATCAACAATATCTTTACGTTATTCAGTAGATCAATCCATAATATAATCTCATAGCAATCTGCAGATGAATACTGCCAAAATGTTTAGATTAGTTAGTTTATTGCAGTCGGTTTATAATTTTTGGGTACGCTATCTTTTCCCTCTATATTACGCCGGATTATGGACGATGATCAATCATCCCTGGAGAATACTAATTCATTGTCTTTAAATTCCACTGTTCAATTATATTCTTTTCCTCATCGCATCTCGGCGAAATCAGTATCACATCCCGCATAGCCTTTTCCTGTCTTCATCCGTGAAAATACCAGTAAGTGTTATTGTCGTATTTTTCTCTTAGAGTCTGAAGACTCGTGAATACCGTTACTCCGAGTTTTCTGCCTTCAAAGCCTTCATATTCGCCCAATATATCACTTACCCTGTATCTGATCTCGGATGACAGTCCGCTCTTCTCGTTCTTTGCTATATCTTCATCTGTCTCATAAAACACATGGACACACGTACCGGTATACTGGTGTCTTCTGATTTGAGGATAACACCTGAGCATATGATCGATAATACCCCGTTTCTTCCTGATAAGCTGATCTGTAATGTCTGATTCTATATCAGTCAGATTCGGAAAGAATTTTGACGGATCATAAAAATCCGGATGCAGACCGTGTTCCCGGCATGCTTTCGCAAAAACCCTCTTTACTTCATCTCTGACCTTCATATCAAATGCAGTGGGGCACTTTTTTGCTTCTGTTATGTCCCAGACGACAAATTCGGCTCGCTTTGACTTGTTGCCCGGAGGACCGAATTCCTCAGTGGAACAGATATAGTCCAGGATCTCAATGTCATACTTATCATGGAAGTATCTCTTCATATCCGTAAGAACGGCATCTTCCGGTGTTATGCCTTTTACGGTTTTAACCACCTTGTTCACTTCAGCTTCACTCAAAAACATTATTGTTCGCCTCCTACCATCTCGTCTCCCCAAAATAGCAATCGATCATCTTTCAGGCCTTCGCCTTATTCGAAAAGGCGCGGGGCGCCAGATCCGCTTCCATCTTTCCAGCTGCCTGTTGACCTTGATGCCTGACATATACTCGCGAAAATCAAAGTTCGACTTTACCTCTTCATCAGGATAATGGTATCTTTCCATGGCAACAGACATGTGATCTTCGTTTGTCAGGCTTTCCAGCGCGTCCTTGATCGATGAAGGTTCGGTCAGATTACGAAGAAAATATTTATTCGGCATCCCGAACCAGTCCGCAATGTCTTCGTCGTAGACACTTTTATCCGCAATAACGAAGATATACCAGCGCGCATCCATCTTGTCACCAATGAAAGGCGGCTTCTTCATCTGTTCATCAAGATATTCCTGCATGGAAGCATATTTCTCCATCCCCGGAAATCCGTCTGCCCAGCAGTATTGGACACCGTATCTTCGGCAATTCATGTCATGCCGGTTATATGTTTCTTTGTCATGAAGGACATAGGCCCATTTGAGTATCTGCTCATGACCTAAGGCCGTCCTGATGAAGGCCTCGGTATCGTCTCCTCTGTCACCGTCTTTGATATTAAAGATGTAAAAGTACTCTTTTGATCTTTTCATATTGTTTTTCGCTTAATATCAGATGATATTGTTATCAATTATGTATTTCAGGTTGCAGCGGTTATTCATCCAGGTTTTGTTTCTGACCCCTTGCTTATAATCCGCCACCTGCTTCTTCATCTCTTCAGACAGGTTCTGATAGATTTCACTTGCTTTTGCCCTGATACTGTCAACCCCAAGCATATCCGCAACGTAATCCATACGCACATTGTACTCGTCAAAATGTTCCTCAAACATCCGGCGCGTTGCTTCAGCCGGATCCTTCTCAAATGCCTGATATAAGCTCGCTGCCGTGCCGAAGATCCTCTGCCTCAGGTCAGCATAAACCGATTCAAACTTCTCCTCTGTCGAGATGTCATACCAATACTGATCCGGCTGATAGGCTATCATTGCTACAATGTTGTTCCATATGTCCGCCTCCTTTTTCGAAAAAAAGATGATCTGATGAAGGTTACGCTCTTTTCTTTATCATCCTGACAATTGTAACCGGGGTACCGAGATTCCATTCCTTTTTGCATCCGTCAAATTCGAAGCCATATTTGTGATAAAAATCTATGGCTCTCTCGTTTTTCTCGAACACCCACAAAGATATAGTGTTATATTCGCTAAGCCTTGAAACTGCTTCGTTCATCAGTCTGTATCCTACCTTACGGCCGTAATACTCTGAAAGGACATAGATTGCTACGACCTCTCCAGTATCCGTCAGATCTTCATCACTCGACGGGCCATATACTGCAAATCCGACAACTTTATCTTTATCCTTGGCTACGAGAGTATTTTCCGGGAAATTCCTGGCGCGCGCCGTCGTAGCCTCTACGGTCATCGTATCAAGATACCGGTCACATACGATACCTCTATAAGCCTCCTGCCATGAAGTACAGTGAACATATCCCCTTCCGCACAACTCCTCATCAGTTTCAGCCGGTTTAATGCATATTGAATCATTTAAATCTTCCAAAGCAACGTTCCTCCCTTGATCCGCTGATCACTCTTTCTTTATTTCCAGGTATTCATAAATCCCGCATTCCTTATGCGCTTCAGGCTTTCATCATCTTTAAGAAACCTATGCATCATAGGATGCTTGAAAAAGCTCATCGGTCTGACCTGATCAGGAGAAGCGACTGTCCAGAGTCTGTCCGATGCCATACGTTCTATGACTTGAAGTGCCTTTTCGTCTTCTTTAAGATAGAGATATCTGATTATCGCATTCTCGCGGTCAGACTCGGTAAGTCTTCCCTCTTTGATCTCTTCATAAAGCTTAAGCGCGTCTTCAGGAGAACCTTTAAGACAGACTATCCTGTAAAGCTTATTTATGTCTTTACCGAGCTTTTTATTCTCCTTGATGATCTCTTCAACGGATCTGACATCAGCCGGCGGCGCATAATTCAATTCATCTGACCTGGGCATGATACCGCTATCAAGATATTCGAGCATGAGATTGCAGTATTTGTAGCGTGGCTGGTTGCCTGCCCCGTACTTTTCTACGTTCTTGATCAACGCACTGTCACGCTCTTCGGTAAGAGCCTTCCTTACCAGCTCTTCCTTTCCGCACTCTCTCGCAGCAAAGACCACGGCAGCCATAAATTCATCCGGAACGTTGGAGTAATACCATTCATCCCAATAAGGCATTATGGCACAGGTAAGATCGACTGCCGTGTCATAATCCCCGTCAAAGTACGCGACAGCCGCCTTTACGGCAGATACCTGATGAGGAAATCCGTCAAAAGCCTCCAGTTTTTTGAGGCTATCATACGAACCGTCCCTTATCTCATCACAGACATTACAAAAATCCTTTGGTAATTTGATCACTTCCATATTTGACTCTTCCTTTTTCAACAACCTTTTTCGATGATCCTGATAATTTGATCTCCCGAAAACTGCTGTCAGAAAGTGATCTTGATGACCGGTCTTACCGAAAACTCCTTATCAGGATCTGTTCTGAATCCCAAGCTCGAGGTATCGAAAACCCAATAAGGGGGATCAGAATCCTCATCAATATCCTTGAGCCAGTAATGATCGAAAACATTCATATAATCGATCCCGTTATCATCATAGTAGGACTCGGTATATCCGGTGAACAACTCGTATCTCATTTCTTTTCCGTATTCCTTCATCTCGTCCCTGTCAAAGAGAGTAACCGCTCCGTCAGAGTCAGATCCGACCAGATGCTTCAGTTCCTTTTTACTGAATGCCTCTTCCTTGAAATCGCCGTTGAGCCACTCATAAAGTTCGCTGTCTTCGAACTCATCGATATCCTTCTTATCCAAGCGCCTGTCTTCTAGTCCGTAGCGGCTGAATAAAATAACGCCTTTCTTACCCGAGTCGGCTACGATCCACTCGATCGGTTCCTCATCATAAGTTCCGAAAGTAACGATGTCACCGCATTCCAGGTCCTTCATCTCGTACGGAGCCTTGTACTCCACATTGATGATCGGTCTTACGCCAATATTTTCGGCCGTAAAAGCTCTTTCCGGATCAGAAGCAGTTCCTGCTGATCCCACGTTGCCACTATAAGTAAATGCCACAGGAAATTTATGTAAACCTCCGCCGGTACCTTCAACACTCGCAGCTATAGCTTCGAGAACATCGCGGCCCCAGTATCTGCAATAGCCGTCATCCATATCGACGCCCTGATCCTCGGCGTAATCCGTAGGTTTACACATGGCTTCATCAGGTCTCATGTAATACCATAACTGGCCTACAATATAGACTTTGTCAGTCAGGAAGCGCTCGTCTCCCGTGTAATTGAAATATTTGGTATCTACTATCTGCTTCTGTTCCTTTTTCGAAAAAGCAGAATTAAAGAAATCATTATTGAGCCACTCTCTCAGAGAGCAGTCTTCCCAGGATGACTCGCCGTCCTCATCAAACGGCTGGCAGTCCAGCACATATTTGCTCTGGAGCTGAACGCGGACCTTCCCCTCCTCGGGCAGGAAATGCCTGGACATAACCTCCCACTCGATCTCCTCATCCTGATACTTTCCGAAAGTGATCTTGTCGCCGACTTCGATGTCGAACTCTTTTAACCTGTAGTTGTTGTAGCAGCCGGTAAAGATGCCGAGCACCATGACTACGGTAACAGCCAATGCCAAAAACCTTTTCATATCTATCCTCCTATCATTGCTTTTCTCGGATTATACCAAAATAACGGAGTGACTCAAAATAGATGACCTTATTTGTGATCATCATAAAACTACTGGAAAAATCCTTCCCGTTGCATTATCCTATGTATATAGGCAAAGGCGCTTATTTGGTCGCACTTGCCTTTTTTTGTGCAAATAAACTGGAAATAACGGGAGATCTGAGTTTATGAAAAACAGGATCATACAAGTTGCCGCCGTAGTGCTGGAATTGAAAGTGGGAGATGTTGACTATAACACGGAACAGATGATCTCCTTAATAAGAGAACTGCCAGATTGCGGCATTATAGTTTTTCCCGAACTGTCCGTGACCGGATATACCTGCGCGGATCTTTTCCTGAGCGACCTTCTCCTTATAAGATCCGAAGAAGCACTGGTAAAGCTCGCACACGAGACAGAAAGTACCGGAAACCTCGTTGTTACGGGTGCTCCCGTGAGATTTCGCAACTGCTTATATAACTGTGCCGCTATACTTTCCTGCGGCAGGATCAAGGCTCTCATCCCGAAGACATATATCCCGAACTACTCCGAGTTTTACGAATGCCGCTGGTTCACATCCGGTAAAGATATTAAGGGCGGGACCGTCAACATCAACGGAGAAGACATTCCTTTTGGTACTGATATCCTGGTCGAAGACCCAAATACGGGCGCCGTGCTCGGCGCAGAGATCTGCGAGGATCTGTGGATACCGGATAAGCCCGGCACACATGCAGTTCTTGCGGGTGCCAACATAATAGTCAACACTTCGGCTTCCGATGAACTTATCGGCAAGCAGGAATACCGCACGCAACTGGTCACACAGCAGAGCGGCGCCTGCTACTGTGCCTATATCTATGCTTCTTCGGGAGTCTGTGAGAGCAGTACCGATCTGGTGTTCTCAGGTCATTCCATTATCGCCCAGAACGGTAAACTTCTGGCGGAAAGCATCTTCCCTGATCTTCCGCATATCGAGAAGACCTCTATCGACTTGGGCATCATCATGCACGACAGATTGCGTCAGAACACATTCGGGAATGATACTTCCTCATGCTACAGAAGGATCCCTGCAAATATGAAGACTCACGGACCTTCCGAAGTCAGCATTTCCGGCCTTGCCGGTATATTGAAGGATCATGATATTCCGGTTGATGCAAATCCTTTTGTTCCTTCTGATGATGACACGAGAGATATAAGATGCCGCAAGATCTTAAGGATCCAGTCAAACGGTCTGGCAACAAGAGTCCGTGCAACCGGAATAAAAAGCCTTCTGATCGGCGTATCGGGCGGCCTTGATTCAACTCTCGCTCTTATCGTGTGCGCAGAGGCAAAGAGGATCATTCCCGATATAAAGATAATATCCTATACCATGCCGAGCAGAGGAAACACGTCCGATCTGACATATACCAACGCCAAACGCCTGATGGAGCTCCTGTCCGACGACATTTATGAAGTCCCGATAGAAGAGAGCGTCAAGCTCCATCTGGAACAGCTCGGTCACGGTCAGACATATCAGGGTGAAGGCGATGTTACTTACGAGAATGCCCAGGCAAGGATGCGTACCTATATCCTGATGGATGCGGCCAATATGAGAAACGGTCTTGTTGTCGGAACAGGCGATCTGTCAGAACTCGCTCTCGGATGGTGCACTTATAACGGTGACCACATGTCCATGTATGCCGTCAATACGTCTGTTCCGAAGACCCTGGTCAGGTTCATATGCAGGTCCTATGCAGGGATGTGCGGCAACATGGAACTTCGTGATGTTCTCTTATCTATCTGCGACACACCTATAACGCCGGAACTGACTCCGAATGATGACGGAAAGATCGCTCAGAAAACAGAAGAAAAGATCGGTAAATATGAACTGAATGACTTCTTCCTCTACTATACCCTGCGCCACGGTTTTGAACCTTCGCGTTCAGTCGCGTATGCCCTGAAGGCTTATCCTGATCTGAGCTATGATGCGGCAGTTACGGCTGCAAGGAACTTTTTCAAGCGCTTTTTCTCACAGCAGTTCAAGAGGAGCTGTCTGCCGGACGGACCGAAGGTCGGCTCCGTATCGCTGTCTCCGAGAGGTGACTGGCGTATGCCGAGTGACGCACAGGTCGCGCTCTGGCTGGATGATCTTAAGTAATACGGACAGGAGGGAAACGATATGGCAGCATTTGACAGAATACTTAGCGGAATCCCGGAGATGGATACTGCATTCGATAATATAAGGCTCGGCGATAATGTCGTCTGGCGTGTATCTGATCTTAGTCAGTTCAAGCTGTTCATGGAGCCTTACATCGAACAGGCTATAAAGGACAGGCGCAATATCATCTATTTCAGATTCGCAAGCCACGAACCTCTTCTGGAAGAGCGCCCTGAGATAAAGACTGTCGTTATCCCGTTGTCCCACAGATTCGAGACGTTTACCGTCGATATACATAATGTGATCGAGAAGGAAGGCTTTGATGCGTTTTACGTCTTCGACTGCCTGTCGGAACTTCAGACCGCCTGGGCCACCGACCTTATGATGGGCAACTTCTTTAAGGTCACCTGCCCGTTCCTGTTTATCCTTGATACGGTTGCTTTCTTCCCGATCATAAGAGGCAAGCATTCCGTCGACGCGATCAACAAGATCCTCAACACGACGCAGCTTTTTATCGATGTATATTCTGACAACAAGAATATCTATGTAAGACCTGAGAAGGTCTGGAACAGGGATTCCTCTACCATGTTCCTGCCGCATACTTACGAACCGGACACGGGTAAGTTCCAGCCCATCCTGGACGGCGTTAAGTCGAGCAGGTTCTATCAGACACTGGGACTGGCGCAAAGATCTGCCGAAGAGCAGTATTCCGATTCGTGGGACAGGTTCTTCAACCGTACAAAGGTCCTTCACGAGAGTGATATCGACATCACGGAAGAATGCTCAAGGATGTGCAACATCATGATGACGCGCGACGAGAAGATGCGCG
>JAILNZ010000015.1 GCA_024691135.1 Clostridiales bacterium | reverse complement strand
CAGCACGTTAAGCCCGGTAAAGGTGCGGCTTTCGTTCGTACAAAGTATAAGAACGTTAAGACAGGTTCTGTAGTTGAAAGATCTTTCAACACTAACGAGAAGTTTGAGCAGGCTCAGCTTGACAGAAGAGATATGCAGTATATCTATTCTGACGGTGATCTCTACTACTTCATGGATCAGGATACTTACGAGCAGGAGCCTATCCATGCAGAGTCCATCGGAGATTCCATCAAGTTCCTTAAGGAGGAGATGGTCTGTAAGGTTCTTTCTTATAAGGGTGAAGTTTTCCAGGTTGAGCTGCCTATCACTGTTGAACTTAAGATCACTGAGTGTGAGCCTGGTGTAAAGGGCGACACAACAAACAATGCTACTAAGTATGCTACACTTGAGACAGGTGCTGTCGTTAAGGTTCCTCTCTTTGTTAACCAGGATGAGGTTATCCGTGTAGACACAAGAACAGGTGAATACTTGGAGCGTGCTTGATCACGTTTTACATACATTTGAGAGAAGGTAAGACATATGGTTGAAGGTGCAAATCCCGAATCAATTAAGGGCGATCGTTCGATGTCTCAGGGATTTGTGGCCCAGTATGCCGCAGAGGCTGCACTTCAGATAGACGGTGTGGCTTCTCTTGCTCCTTCTTTCGGAGTTGCTTTAAAAGAAATAGCAGGAGTAGTACATGAGGGCAAAGGCGTTAAGGTCGTCTTCTACGAGAATGACGACGGCTTTGTTTCAATAACTGTCTATCCTGTTGTTTATTATGGTAAAATTATTCCTGAAGTGGCTTGGTCCATACAGGAAAAAGTCAAGGCAGATGTCGAGCGCTTCACAGGTCTTATCGTTGAGACAGTTGATGTACACGTCTGCGGCGTTGTGGCTCGTGAAGAAGAGCCGGCTAAAACATAAAGGGGGTAAGAAACAATGAATCGTCTAGTACGTTTTCTTTTATTTCTGTATTCTGTTTTGCTTGCCTTGATCTCTATGGTACTTTTGTATGCTCTTATCGATGAAGGTATCTTTACCGATATCCTTAAGCCGCTTTCCACGATCGTTACCAACAGGAGTACAAAGTACATATATCTTGCTGTTCTTCTTATTATTTTGATCCTTTCCATCTATACGATCACATACAGCATCCTCTCGGGCAGACTCGGTAAGACCCGTGTCCGTAAGACTGATATCGGTGTTGTCGATATCGGAGCTGATGCCATTGAGAGTATTGCATTAAATTCCGCCAAGTCGGCACAGGTCGGTATCAAGAGTGCCAGAGTTCATGTATCTTCGGCAAAGAATGATGCTATCAAGGTTATCCTGAACGCAGTTCTCTACTCCAATGTAGAGATCCCGGCTTCTATGGCTAAGGTTCAGGAGAAGGTAAAAAAGGATATCGAGCGTTATACCGGTATCGTTGTGGATTCAGTTACAGTCAAGGTCAGTAAAGTTGAGCCTATCGTTGCCAAGGTTGACAAATAATTATGGAACAGTTTTTTTCGAAGATAATCGAGAAGATGACTAGTGCTAAGCCGGGTGTGGTTTCTGCCATAGCCTTTTTCGTTATTGCGCTGCTTCTTTGCATCTTCGGTTTTTGGAAAACACTTTTTATTATCATATTTACCGCGGTTGGATTCGTAGTCGGTTCATTCCTTTTCAGTGATGACAGCAAATTCAAGAAGATGCTTGACAGGATCCTTCCTCCGGGGAGGTTCAGATGAGCAGAATAGAGACCAGGGAATCGGTTGTTATCTTCATATATCAGGCTACTTTTAAAGATATTTCCTATGAGGAGCAGTTTGATCAGTACATTGCCTTGAATGAGGAGCTTACTGATGATATAGAATACTTTAAGACTGTAACGAGAGGCGTCCTTGAAAAGAAGAAGGAGCTTGATGAGAAGATTTCCGGCTTTCTTAAGAAATGGACCATTAACAGGCTTCCGAGGATGGATGTTGCGATCCTTGAGACTGCATGTTATGAGATATTATATGTTGATGACGTTCCTACGAGCGTTGCTATCAATGAAGCTGTTAAGCTCTCCAAGAAGTACGGAACACCTGATTCCTCTTCTTATGTAAACGGTGTGCTCTCTTCTTTTGAGAAGAGCCTTTGACGACTTATGTACGGATTTACTTCTGTAACCGAATTTATAAGATACGTTCAATCTGTTTTTGATGAAGATGACAGATTATCCAATTTGTCCGTGACTGGCGAGATCTCCGGTTTTAAGAGATATGCCAACAGCGGACATTGTTATTTCTCGCTTAAAGATAAGGAAAGTACCGTTAACTGTGTCATGTATAACTGGTATGCCAATAATATGGACTTTGTCCCTGAAGACGGCATGCTCGTGACTGTAATAGGAAACGCGGGAATTTATAATCAGAACGGCAGATTCCAGCTGTACTGCACCAGGATGCTCAAGATCGGAAAGGGCGATCTTAAGGAGAATTATAAAAAACTGTTCAAAAAACTTAGTGACGAGGGTCTTTTTGCTCCCGAGCATAAAAAGGCTATACCTGTACTTCCGAGGAAGATAGGCGTCATTACGTCTTCTTCGGGTGCCGTAATCCACGATATCATAAGGACTCTTAAAAGACGCAACCCGTTTTTTGACCTCACACTATATCCTTCAGCTGTTCAGGGGGATAATGCTCCTAAGGAGATCATGGCGGGACTTGATTACTTCGAGAACTGTGAAGACCGGCCTGATGTAGTCATAATTGCCAGGGGCGGAGGATCTTTTGAAGATCTGTTCTGCTTTAATGATGAATCACTGGCAAGAAGGATATATTCTTTTTCGATACCTGTCATATCAGGTGTTGGCCATGAAGTCGATTTTACGATCTGTGATTATGTTTCTGATCTGAGAGTTCCAACTCCTACTGCAGCTGCCGAAGTAGTCCTTCCGAAGTATGATGATCTGTCCTACAGGCTCCTGCTTCTTGATAATGATCTCAATAAGGCAGTTAACGGCTATCTGGACGGCCAGAGGAAACGTCTTGATTCCTTAAGAAACCACAAGGCCTTATCAGGGCCCGAATACACACTGAAGACGGAACTAAAGAAGGTAAAAGATCTTAAGGAACGACTTATACTTCTCGAAAACAACCGTGTCGAGAGGGAAATGAAGGACATAAGTTATAATATTGACAGACTTGAACTCGTAAGTCCGTTGAGCATACTTAAGAGGGGATATGCCATAGCATTTGATTCAAAAGGCAAGACATTAAAGGGTCAGGATGTAAATCCTGAAGATAAGATCACGATAATGACATCGGATTCCACGATCAAAGCAACAGTCGATTCCGTCGAGATGAAAGGAGATAACAATGGATAACGGTTTTGTTTATGAAGATGCGGTAAGAGAGCTTGAACAGATAGTTTCCAAGTTGAGCGAAGGCAAGGTAAGCCTTGATGAATCCCTGGCTCTTTATACGAGAGGTATCGAGCTTTCAAAACTCTGTCAGGACAGATTGAATGAAATTGCCCAAAAAATCTCTATCGTAAACTCTGATGGAAGTGTATCATTATTAGAGACAGATACTGAGGAGGAATAATATATGGAACCGATCATCGAACTTTTGAATCAGACAAAGGAGTGGTTTGATCCTTCTCTTGAAGGCATCTTTAATGAATCGAACAAGGATTTTGTTACTGCCAAAGCTTCGATGTACAGCCTTTGTTCTGGCGGAAAGAGAGTCCGTCCGTGCTTTATGTATGTAGTGGGCAGGATGCTCAACTGCGATATGGACGATGTACTTGTATTTGCCAGAAGCCTGGAGATGATAC
>JAILNZ010000168.1 GCA_024691135.1 Clostridiales bacterium | reverse complement strand
TCAGAACCCCCTTGTCCAAAGCTTTCTGTTAAGTCTGATGAACTTTCTTCCTGCTGCAATGAGAAGTCTTATACCGAAGTAGAGAAGACATCCGAGGAAGATAACGTAGAAGACCGATCCGATCTGGTTCATCAGAGCTGCGAACTTGTAGGCTCCGTAGGATCCGAAGCGGGATAATCTGAAGATAAATACTCCGCTGCTTGTAAAGATCCTTGCCGCGATCGCGACATCGATCGATACCCAGAGGGCTGTTATCGGAACTGCCAGGCAGCAGATAAATACCGAGAATATCCTGGCACCGACGGAGCTCTTCTTCTTAGGTTCCTTCTCCTTCAGAACCTGAGGAAGCTTATAAGGTGTGCAGTTGATATATGACTGTGCAAGTTCCTTTACATCTCCGAGATCGTCAGAGATCTGCTCTTCCGTCTTGCCCTCGGCCATAGCCATATCAAAATGAGCTTCGATCTCGTCTGTTATCTCCTTAACGTCGTTATAAGGTAACGAACCGAGCTCCCTGCTCAGACAATCTAAATATTCTTTCTTATTCAAGGCTCTTCCCTCCAATTATACCCGTTACTACTTTGTTGAATTCTTCCCAGTCCGATATGTATTCTTCCAGTGTCTTCTTACCCTGATCGGTAAGATGGTAATACTTTCTCGGCGGTCCGTTCTGTGATTCCATAAGGTATGTGCTTACCATTCCGTCTGCCGCGAGCTTACGAAGGATCGGATAGACCGTTCCGTCCGCGAGCTTGATCTTCCGTGACAGAGAATCCGCTATGTCGTACCCGTAGCTGTCCTTGTCACGGAGCATGGCGAGTACACACATATCCAAAACACCTTTTTTGAACTGTATGTTCATTATGTACCTCCCCGCTATTTGTATTCTTACAGTACTGAATATAACACACTACTGTTCATTGTTCAATACTGAATTTAAAATAATTCCCGAAAATGTTATAATCGCCTCATGAAATACCTGATCATCTATCTTATTTTGATTAATATAATTACTTTCATTGCCTACGGAACGGACAAGGCAGCGGCAAAAGCCCATGCGCCCAGGGTACGTATCTCCACCCTCCTTATCCTCGCGGCTATAGGCGGATCTGCGGGTGCTTTTTCGGGCATGCTGATATTCAGGCACAAAACGAAGAAATGGTACTTCGTCTTCCCTGTCTCATTATTTCTCTTAATACATATCGTGGTGGTGGCGGTACTTATAGGCCTCTTTCTATGAGGATATCTTACGGTCCATCGAGATATTTAATATGATGCCGAAGGAAATATAGTTGACCATCATGGACGTTCCTCCGAGACTTATGAACGGAAGCGGGATACCCGTTATAGGGAGAAGACCTACGGACATGCCCATGTTTTCGATAAAATGAACGGCAAAAGCACTCGTAAGCCCGATTATTATGTATGAATATGCCTTACGCTTGGAACGAGCTGCCACGTAGATACAGCGGCACAGGAAAAAGAACGCGAGGAATATGACGGCTGTCGTTCCGATAAATCCGAGATGCTCCGACACTGCGGAATAGATAAAGTCCGATTCCTTAACGGGAACTCTGACGAATACCCCCGTGTTATTTCCGGCAAGGCCTCCCGAAGCGATGGCCGCCTTGGACTGAACGAGGTTATACTCACCGCTTATGTTCGTTCCCTCGAAAACGAGAGACAGGATCCTCTTCTTCTGATAAGGCGCGAGATAGAAATTCCAGATGAACGGAATGCCCACGACTATGGCTGCGGAGATGGCAAGAAGGAAATATCTGTACTTTACTCCCCAGACAAAGAGGATACATACGAACGAGAATATGATTACCATGGCAGTTCCGAGGTCAGGCTGGTTAAGTATAAGGAGCATTGGCGGCGCATAGATGAGCGCAAGATATCCGAGACCTCTTATGATGCTTATCTCCTTTTCCCCCATCATCTCGAAAACCTGAGATGCCACCATTACGAGTCCTATCTTCGCGAGCTCGGACGGCTGGAACATACCTACGACAGGAATACTGAGCCAGGAGTCGGCACCCCACTTATATTCCATCGAGAATCCGTCGATCGGTACCAGTATCAACAAGAACAGCGACGCCAGATAGATCGCCCATCCGACAAGTTTCATGAAATGCGTATCCAAAAGACAGATGATGAGCGTAATGACGATACCGAGTCCCGCAGCGAAGATCTGCTTATAGAGGTTACGCGGATAGTCGTCAAAACCTGACGAGAGCACTTTATTAAGTACGTAGATTCCTATGACGGTAAGCAGGAATACGGGAACGATGAGAAAATAGTCCACCGTTCTTAAGTAGTTATTATTCCTTAATCTCTCTATTCCTGACTTGCTTTTTTCCATCTTTATACTTCAGGGTTATTATCGTCCTCCGGGACATCTTCAGCTTTATCTTCAGAAGCCTCTTCGGAAGGATCCTGTTCGGAAGTTACTTCCTCAGTTTCAACGGTCTCTTCAGTGGCTTCTGCCTTTTCCTTCTGTACGAGGAATCTTTCAGGGATATAAGTCCTCTCGACATTCTTAAGGTGAGCATAAACGATATAGACTATACCGATAACGACAAGGATCAGGGACAAAAGCTGTGATGTCCTGATATTGGAATTGCCGAGATAGAGCGAGTCTGTTCTTAAGCCCTCGATGAAGAATCTTGCCACACCGTAAACGATGAGGTATACGCATGTAGGCTCATAGTTATGCTTTGATCTTTTCCTGACCTGAAGAAGGATAAAAAACAGGATCAGATTAACGATCGATTCATATAAGAATGTGGGATGAACGGGAACATTACTGTCAAGATCGGGACAGTAAGACCTGAGATAAGAGACTACCTTAGGACTCGTCATACCCCACGGTAATGTGGTGTTTGTTCCAAATGCTTCCTGATTGAAGAAGTTGCCCCAGCGTCCGATGGCCTGACCCAGAGCAAGGTATGGGATACCGAAGTCCAGGATCGCCGAGAACGGGATCTTACGGATCTTGCACATTATGAATATACCGAGAAGTGCCGCAAGTATTCCGCCGTAGACCGCAAGACCGCCCGATCTGGTATCGAAGATGCTCTTAAGATCCTTTTTGTAGGAATCCCACTCGCAGGCTACGTAATAAAGTCTTGCACCTACTATCGCACAAGGAAGGACAACGAGTATTACGTCGGCAACAAGGTCCGTCGAGAATTTGTTAGCCTTGCAGTGATACATGGCAAGTGCCACACAGGCGACGATACCGAGTGCTATTATCACTCCGTACCAGTAGACTTCAATGCCAAACAGCTTGAAGGCTACGCTGTCTATATTCATATGTATTCCCAGCTTCGGAAAGCTGACTTCTGTTACATCCATATTGATCCTCCTCTTATAGGTAAGAATGATATTTTATCATTATTTATGATCCCGTTTTCAATTATTGCCCAATTCCCACAAATTCGCCACCATTTTCTTATCCGACTCAACACGGGCTTTGAGTTCTTCTACAGAATTAAACTTCATCTCTCCCCTTATAAACTCCATGAGCACCACTTTCACGTACTTACCGTAGAGTTCCCCGTCAAAGCCGTAGATGAATGTCTCGATATTAACGTTATCTGAATCCTCGACTGTCGGACGAAGTCCGAGATTGGATATGCCCATGAGCTTTTTCCCGTCAACTTCTATATAAGTCCTGTAGACACCGAATACCGGCTTGAACTTATACTGCGGTACGGGAAGGTTTGCTGTCGGAAATCCGAGTCTTCTGCCAAGTTTCTTCCCGGGGAGGACAGTGCCCTCAAAACTGTAGGCATTTTCTCCCAGAAGTTCATTTGCCTTTTGTATCTTCCCTTCGCTAAGAAGGTTTCTTATCCTGGTCGAAGAGCATTTTTCCCCGTCGCAGGTCACATCGGGAACGATCTCAAGATGTATGCCGTTCTCATCAGAAAGCTTCTTAAGAAGCTTTGTATCACCCGACGCACCCTTGCCGAATGAATAATCGGTACCTGCTACAAGAGATGCGGCATCAAGCTGATCTATAAGGATATCGTTAAAGAAATCCTCCGCCTTCATATCCTTTATCGTGGGGAAATCGTAAAATATCACCCGGCTTATTCCGAGCTTCTTGAAGATCCTCTCTTTTTCTTCGGGAAGAGTAAGTGCTTCAAAGTCCTTTGAAGGAAAATCCCTGAACGTGAATACTGTGGGTATCAGGTCTTTTTCTCCTGCTATCCTTACTGTCTCTTCTATGAGCTTACGGTGTCCGAGATGAACACCATCAAAAAAACCGAGAGCGATCACGCTTTTTCTCTTATCTTCAGACATCATGCGAGCATCCTCTCGATCCTGAGTCTTTCGTAGCCGTCTTCCTCTGACAGATATAAAACGGCGATGACGTCACCTTCATGTGTTGCCCTGTAAAACGTATCGGAAGGATACTTTGAAGTAATATCCGAGAAAGGTGCAGCGATTAGCTTTTTTCCGCACCTGACCATCGAAGACTGAACCTCATTCAGCTTCAGTTCCGGCATATCACCGATGATCGAAGAAGCATCAGTGATAAATGAAGTATCGCCTTCTTCCATCATCTCTTTGATCTTAGCTACCGTATATGAATCCTTTATATCGAACGGTCCGTTCCCGGTTCTTCTGAGGCTCTTTGCATATGCGCCGAATCCCAGTTCTTTCCCCACATCGTCACAGATCGTCCTTATATATGTTCCTTTGCTGCACCGTATGTCAAATCTGACCATAAAGGTATCTTCGACCGTCTCGATCGAGAGTATATCTATCTTGTGGATGATCACGGGGTGGGGCTTAAGTTCAACTTCAATCCCGCCTCTTGCAAGTTCATATGCTTTTTTGCCGTTGATCTTTTTAGCGGAATACTTAGGAGGGATCTGTGACCTTATCTTTCCGATCTCGGAAAAGGCATCACGCACCTCCTTAAAATCACTTTCTATAAGCCTGTTCAGCTCATCGGGATCAGGTTTTCTCCCGCCCGTAACTTCCCCGTCCTTATCGAACGTATCCGTAGATGTCCCGAAAACACACTCGCACTGATACGACTTATCAAATCCGCCGGCAAATCTTATATACCTCAGGCCTTTCCCGACACATACGGGAAGAAGCCCTGTCGCAAACGGATCAAGTGTTCCGATATGTCCGACCTTCTTTGTCCCAAGAAGTCTTTTTATCTCGGAATCGCACGAAAAAGAAGTGACTCCTTCGTCTTTATCGAGGAGTATCAATCCGTTTACCTTTTCAAAATCCATATCACTCATTCAGCAGTTTTATGGCCTTTTCGACCATCTCTTCCCTAAGTTCGTTGATATCCCTGTCTTCCACAGTACAACCTGCGGCTCTCTTATGTCCGCCGCCCTCGTATGAGGAAGCGAATTCCGAAGAATCGAAATTCTCATTTGATCTGAGATTGACCCTGATCTTTCCGTCTTCCGCTTCCCTCAGAACGATTGCGACCTCGACGCCTTCAACGTCTCTTAACCTGGATACGACTTCCGCGATATCATCTCTTCCCGCGCCGCACATATCGAACATCTCGCCCGTCACTACAGTCGAAGCGATCTTGCCGTCCAGATCGAACCTTGCCGTCGAACAGGCAATGCTTGATATCTTCAATTCACACTGCTTCTTACGGTCATAGCAGTTGTACATGACAGGCGCGATCTCGCCTCCGAGCCTCATCAGTTCGGAAGACACGTTAAGAGTCTCGGGATTGGTATTTGAATAGGAAAATCTTCCCGTATCGGTAATGATCCCCGTCAGGAAGAACATCGCCGCTTTCTTCGTTATGATCTTCCTGTAATCCACATTTTTAAGCGCACTCATCTCCGTGCAAAGATAGAACATCAATTCCGATGTCGATGACGCAGACGGAACCACCCACCTGTTATCCCCGTCATTCGTAACGGTAGCATGATGGTCCACAATAAGCTTATTTTCGCAATTCTCGAAAAAGTCACCCGCAACACCCATCCTGGAACCCGCCGCGCAGTCAGTTGCAATAGCCAGAGTAGGCGCGGATATCTCTTCCTTATCAGCTCTTAAGATAAGACCATCGAAATCAAGATAATCCATATAGGAAGGGATATCTTCACAGATAAGGACCTTGGATTCGTATCCGAGAGATCTCAGTACCTCACTTAATCCGCAAGCCGATCCGATACAATCCCCGTCTATGCTCTTATGAACGAAGATAAGGATATTCTGACCGTGTGAATCAAGTTCCTCGATAAACTTTTTGGCGATGCTGGTCTTTTCGGAATACATATTATTCGTCCTTATGCTTTTTCTCGTCGTCATCGATAGTCTTATCGATGAGCTCGTAAAGTTTTGCCGCTTCCTCTATCGTATTATCCAGAACAAAATGAAGTTCCGGAGCCACACGGAGATTAATATATTTGCACATCTCACGCCTTATGAAACCCGTTGCATGAATAATGGCGCTCAGCGCCTCATCCTTATCCCTGTCATCACCGAAAACGGATACGTAACAGGTTGCATGAGTGAGATCGGATGACATCTTTACCTCCACGATGGAAGTAAGGAGCGGGATGCGCGGATCTTTAACATCATTCTGAATGATGCGCGACAGCACTTTCTGCATCTCGTCACCGACGATCTGAGCTCTGTTTCTTCTCATTGTATTTACCTCGTATATTCAAAGCCGAGACAAGCTGATACTTATCCCGGCCCTGACGTCTTTTTTATCTTGCTACTTCCTGCATCTCGTAAGCTTCGATAATGTCACCGATCTTGATGTCATTATACTTCTCGATGGAAAGTCCGCACTCATAACCGGCGTTAACTTCCTTTACGGCATCCTTCATGCGCTGGAGGGAAGCAAGTTTACCCGTATATACGACGATATCATCTCTTACGACACGGACCTCACAGTTACGTGCGATCTTACCGTCAAGAACATAACATCCGCCGATAGTACCGACACCTGATACCTTGAACAGTTCCCTGATCTCGACATGACCCAGAACGACCTCCTCAAATGTAGGAGCGAGCATTCCCTTCATGGCCTTTTCGACATCTTCGATAGCATTATAGATGACGCTGTAGAGTCTGATGTCTACGCCTGCTTCCTTAGCCTTCTCAGTGATGATCGCATTAGGACGAACGTTAAATCCGATGATGATCGCATTTGATACATCAGCGAGCACTACGTCGGATTCGTTGATCGCACCCACGCCGCCATGGATGACCTTAACACGTACTTCGTCGTTGCTGAGTTTCTCGAGGGACTGGATGACAGCCTCAACGGAACCCTGTACGTCTGCCTTAACGATGAGATTAAGATCCTTAACGTCACCTGCAGCAAGTGAAGCCGCGAGAGTATCAAGACTCATCTTGGAAGACTTGTGGAGCTGCTGCTCACGGAGCTTGATCTTTCTCTTCTCGACGAGCTGTCTTGCGATCTTATCGTCCGTTACCGCATAGAGTGTCTCACCTGCTTCCGGTACCTCAGGAAGACCTAAGATCTCAACAGGGATCGAAGGACCGGCTTTCTTGATATCGGAACCCTTATCATCATACATGGCACGAACATTACCGATCATCGGTCCGCAGACTACCGTATCGCCTGCCTTCAACGTACCGCGCTGAACGAGTACGGTTGCAACAGGTCCTCTTGCCTTATCGAGTTTTGCCTCGATAACGGTACCCTTAGCCTGACGCTTAGGGTCAGCCTTGAGTTCAAGGATATCTGCAGTAAGAAGTACCATCTCAAGGAGATCATCAATACCTGTTCCCTGCTTGGCGCTGACAGGTACCATGATCGTTGATCCGCCCCACTCCTCAGGAATGAGTTCGTAGTTGGACAATTCCTGCTTAACCTTATCAGGGTTAGCGCCTGCCTTATCGATCTTGTTGATCGCTACGATGATCTCCGTATTAGCTGCCTTGGCATGGTTTATGGCCTCGATCGTCTGCGGCATGACACCGTCGTCTGCTGCTACAACGAGGATGGCGATATCAGTTACCTGCGCTCCTCTTGCACGCATCGTGGTGAAGGCTTCGTGACCAGGTGTATCAAGGAATGTGATCTGACGGCCCTTAAGTCTTACGGTGTAAGCACCGATATGCTGAGTGATACCGCCTGCTTCACCTGCAACAACTGAAGCGGATCTGATGCGGTCAAGAAGTGAAGTCTTACCATGGTCAACGTGACCCATGACGACTACGACCGGCGGACGAGGCTTAAGATCTTCTTCCTTATCCTCGCCTTCATCGAAGAGGATCTCTTCTTCAGTTACTTCCGTAATCGGCTCAGCTGTGATTCCGAAGCTGTCTGCAAGGAGACATGCCGTATCAAAATCGAGTTCCTGGTTGATGGTCGCGATGACTCCCAGCTTCATGAGCTCCATGATAACGTCACCGCTCTTTTTGCCGATACCTTCGGCAAATTCCTTGACCGTAATGAACGGAGGGAGCTGGATATTCGTGATCTGCTGGATTACAGGTGCCTGAACAGGAGCGCCCTTAGGCTGCTTCATCTGCTTCTTTTTCCTGGATCCGTATGTATATCCCTCGTAGTCCTCGCTCAGGACGTCAGAACCTCTGCCCTTATAGCTGTTGACGTCATTCATATTCTTGGAACGTCTGTCGCTTTGAGTTGAACTTCTGCCGTTCTCTCTCTTATTGTCCGTATTTTCGGTTCTCTTCTTGTCGAAGGCATTACGCTCTGCAAAATTAGCTCTGCTCTTCTTTCCTTCGTCGATCGGGCTGTCGGTCTTCGGCTTTACTGCCTTTCTCGGCATAGGACGCTTCTCGTCCTCATCCTTGTCCTTCATGAAGCCCTGATTTCCGCCGCCGTTACGGTTGTTCTGGAAATTAGGCTTACCCTGACCCTGCCTTCGATCTCCGTTTCTCTGGTAGGTGCTGCCCTCTCTGTTCTCTCTCTGGTATCTTCCTGTTACGGTGGTTCCTGCTACAGGTCTTTTTGGCGGAGTATATGTCTTCGAATCAGGCATGGCAATTACAGCAGAAGATACCTTCGGCTTTGCTTCTTCCTTCTTCGGAGCAGCAACAGGAGCAGCCGTCTCGGCCTTGACTTCAGGAGCAGGAGAAGGAGTCGCCTTCTTCTCGGAAGCAGCCGGAGCTGCCTTAGTTGCCGTGGTCTTAGCTGCTGTAGTCTTAGTAGCAGCCTTAGGCTTAGCTGCCGTAGTAGCGGCAGTTTTCTTTTCGGCTTGAGGCTCGGCTGTCTTCGAAGCATCAGCTGCAGGCGTTTTAGCAGCCGCGGTCTTCTTTACCGCCGCCTCAGCCTTAGGCTCAGCCGTCACTGTCTGTTCTGCCTTTTTATGTACTCGTCTTACCTTTAATACTTTGTTACCTGAGACACCGCCCATTATGATCTGTGGCTTGTTGTTCTCGTTATCCTGACTCATCAGTTCTGCTCCTCCTTGTATTCAAACCTGTCAAGCATTATCTCCAGCTTTCCCGCAAAACCTTCATCGGTAATTCCGACTAATGCCCTGTCAGGTCTGCCAATTGCATTTCCTAAGCTTCTCTTATCGGCAAATCTGTATGCCGACGGGATCTCACTTTCCAGTGTCGCTAGGACACTTAAGAATTTATCGAAGGTGTTTTGCGAGATGTCCCTCGCGACGATCAGAAGCTTTATCCTTCCCTTGCGGGCTTCATCGATTATCTGATCGTTTCCCGAGACTACCTTCGATGCCCTGTTGGCAAGTCCCAGAAATCTTAAGATATCTTCTTTGGTATACGAATCGGAAAGTCTCATCAATCCTCCTCTTTGGCCTCTGAATCCCGGCACTCTTTAAGTATCATGTCGGCTATCTTTTTAAGTTCGTCTTCATCAACCTGATGCCGGAGTCCCTTGGACAGTCTGTGTGCCTTGAGTTCAGCCATTATGCACTCTTCTTTTCTGCACAGATAAGATCCTCTTCCCGGAAGTCTTCCGGAAGGATCGTAAGCTATATCGCCGCTTTGAAGAAGGACGACACGCAAGAGATCTTTCTTATCGGCCCTCGTCTTACAGCTGACACACATCCTCTGTGGTTTCTTCTTCATCGGTTACCCTCCGGTCAAGCCTCGTTAGGATCCTCAACGACCTCAAACTCGTCGATCATAGCCTGGCTGTCTGCCTCGGATACTGCCGACTCGGTCTTGATGTCGATCTTGAATCCCGTAAGTCTGGCTGCGAGCCTTACGTTCTGACCTGCTCTTCCGATAGCGAGCGAATACTGGTTGTCAGGAACGATAACATCAGCTCTGTTCTCAACATGACCGTTCTCTTTTGTTACATAAGAAGTCGTTACGCTTGTAACATCTGCAGGCTGAAGTGCCTCGGAAATAAATGCGGCATCGTCTTCGCTCCAGTCGATGATATCGATCTTCTCGCCGCCCAGTTCATTCATGACTTCCTGGACTCTCTGTCCTCTCTGACCAACACACGCACCCTTTGCATCGATATTCTCGTCTCTGGAATATACTGCAACCTTTGATCTGGAACCCGGCTCACGGGATACGGACTTGATGATGACTTCACCGTTCTTGATCTCAGGTACTTCAAGCTCGAAGAGCTTTCTTACGAGATCAACATGTGTTCTGGAAACCGTGATCGTAGGTCTGCCGTTATACTCCTGTACGTTAAGTACAAGGAACTTCATTGTCTTGCCGTGCTCGTAGTTCTCGCCCTTGATCTGGTGCTCTCTTGGAAGAACTGCCTCGGCTCTTGCGATATCTACATAAACATATCTTGAATCCTTACGCTGGATGACACCTGTGGCGATCTCGTTGATCCTGTCGGAGAAATCAGCCTGGATACGTGCATATTCCGCTTCTCTTACCTTCTGGGATATAGCACTCTTTGCAGCAGTAGCAGCAAGTCTTCCGAGATCGTCAACATCGATACCGAGCTCGATCTGGTCGCCGAGTTCGATCTCATCGTCCATCGCCTTGGCATCTGCAAAGGCGATCTCGTTATCAGGATCCATTACTTCCTCTACGACATCAACGAGCTTATATACATAGATCTCGCCGGTCTCTCTGTCGATCTCAGCGAAAACATTGTCGATATTCTTATTACTGCTGAACTCTCTTCTATAGGCAGCAACGATTCCGTCCTCGATCGCCTTCATCAGGACTTCCTCTTCGATACCGCGTTCTTTGGCGAGTTCCTTGATTACGGCGATAACGCTTTCCTTCTGCTCTTCTTCCTGCTTTTTCTTAGCCATTTTCCACTAAGCCTCCTTGATCAAAATTCAATGTGCCTGACCGCTCTCGCGATCTCTTCGTATTTAAGTTCCGTCTTTTTTATTTCTTTTGCTTCCTCATACTCGAAAACAACCGTCTCGTCTGTCACTTCAAGTATCCTGCCCAGAAAACTCTTTACTCCGTTTGTCTCCTTGAACAGAGAAACTTCGATCTTCTCATCCGTGTATCTCCTGAAATCAGAAGCTTCGGTCAAAGGTCTCGTAAGTCCCGGAGACGATACTTCAAAGTAATCGGCGTCATGTTTGAGCTGTTCATCCAGTATGGGATCGATCAATCTGCTGAACGTCTCGCAATCATCGATCTGAAGGCCGCCCTTCTTATCAATGAACAGTCTCAAGAATGTCTTCGTTCCTTCTTTCTTGAACTCGGCATCGACAAGTTCAAGTCCCAGCTTTTCAGCCTCAGGCTTGGCTATATCATATGCCGCTTGAGCAATCTTAGAACGTTTTGCCATCGACCCCTCCTGATACAACAAAAAACGGACCTCCGACAGTCCGTTTTACAAAAGTAATTTAGAACAGATGTATTTTATCATATTTATATATATATGGCAAACGTTATTCGATTATGTTGACAATTCACAAAAAATGCCGTTAAAATTCCCTATTTGCTATTCAAATTACACTAAATTTCGGATAAAATATATCCATCGAAAAAAATATCACAGTAAAGGAGATCAATGCCTATGATCAAGATTATTGCAGGAGCAAAAGGAACAGGTAAGACCGCCAGACTTGTTGAGGACATCAACAACGTTGCAGCAGAGGACAGCAAAGTAGTCTACATTGAGAGAGGAACACGCCTCGGTCAACTCCTTAAGCACAAAGTAAGGCTGATCAATATCGAAGAGTACCCATGTACCGGATATGATCAGCTTCTTTCGTTTATCGGAGGAATTTGTTCGAAGGATTACGATCTCACTCACGTCTATATGGACAGCGTCCGTAAAGTAGCGAAGAGCGAGGATCTTGACGCACTTGCAGACTTCCTTGATAAGCTTGATAAATTCCTTGCAAATTCACCTATAGTTGTTACAATTATCTTAAGTGTCAGCGAGGATCTCCTCCCCGACGCAGTAAAAAAATACTGTTAATTGCGAGGTGTATTGTAATGGGTTTGGTTAAAGAGTTTAAGGAGTTCATCAGCAAGGGTAACGTAATGGATATGGCAGTCGGTGTTATCATCGGCGGAGCATTCGGTAAGATCGTTACCTCTCTCGTAAATGACATCATCATGCCTGCTATCGGAAGCCTTTGCTCCGGTGTCGATTTCAAGGACATGAAGCATGTTATCACTCCGGCAGTAGTAGATGCCGCAGGTGAGATCACTACTCCTGAAGTAGCTATCAACTACGGTGTATTTATCAACACGATCATCGAGTTCTTCATTATCGCCATCTGTATCTTCCTGGTCATCACTTTGATCCAGAAGAGTTCCAAGAAGTTCCAGGCGCTCATGAAGAAGGAAGAAGAAGAAGCTAAGGAAGAACCTGCTGAGCCGTCAGAGGAAGTTAAGCTTCTTACCGAGATCAGAGATGCACTTAAGGCAGATAAATAATCCTGATCCCGATATAAATCAATCCAGATCAAAAAAGAGGTCCGAGCAATCGGACCTCTATTTTTCTATGATGGATTTAAATCAATAATTTGTTGTTCTCTCTTCAAAGTAAGCCTTGGGATGAGCGCACAAAGGACACTTCTCAGGAGCCTCGTCGCCGTAGTGGATGTAGCCGCAGTTAAGGCACTTCCAGATCTTGACACCGTCGCGCTTGAATGTCATACCTTCTTCGAGATTTTTGAGGATCGTTCTGTAACGTTCTTCATGCTCTTTTTCAACACCTGCTACAAGATCAAAGAGTTCGGCTATCTCATTGAAGCCTTCTTCTCTTGCCTCAGCGGCAAATGTCTTGTACATACTTGTCCACTCTTCGTTCTCGCCTTCTGCAGCTGCAAGAAGATTGGAAGCCGTATCGGGAACGGCACCGCCGTTTAAATACTTAAACCAGAGCTTGGCGTGCTCGCGCTCGTTACCGGAAGTCTCGGTAAAGATGTTGGATATCTGAACATATCCTTCCTTCTTGGCCTTCGAAGCAAAATAAGCATACTTGTTCGTAGCCATTGATTCTCCTGCGAATGCAGTCTGAAGATTAGCCTCCGTCTTAGTTCCTTTCAGTTCCATAGTATTTTAGTCCTCCTGATTATTTTTTTGGCAATCGGGACAGATCCCTGATGCCGTAACATCGATATTTTTAAATATAAATCCGTCGGTGCTGTCGAATGAACTTCTCAAGATATCAAAATCGAATACGCCTCTGCATCTGTCACAGAAGAAATGTCCGTGAAATTCGAGTGTTCCGTCAAACCTTCGCTCGCCGTTGGGAGCAATGATCTTAATAAGAAGGTCTTCCTCCACCAGTTTCTCAGTAACGTTATATACGGTAGCTATGGATAAGGAAGGATTCGAATCCTTGAGGTTTTCATATATCTCTTCGCAGGTCGGATGCGTTCTTCCGGTCAGGATATAATCATAGACATCGACACGTGGTTTGGTAATCCTTATGCCCGAATTACGGAGTATCCTCTCCGC
>JAILNZ010000164.1 GCA_024691135.1 Clostridiales bacterium | reverse complement strand
CTGTAGTTTTAGAATATGTTTCATCACAAATATTCTAACAATAAACGGGCTCTTCGGAACCCGTTTTTTGTTGTCCAAAATGAAAGGAGCTGTCTCATTGTTTTGAGACAGCCTCAGTTTTTATTGCCTTGAAGGATCAGTCCTGTGACATGGACTTTCTCTGCTTTCTCCTGTGGTGCTTGCTCTTGATGGTGTCGATGTAAAGACCCGGGTGGAAGAGTATGAGGAGAGGGAACAGCTCCAGACGGCCGGCGAGCATGTCGAACATCAGGACGTATTTTGAGAAGTTGTTGAAGAACGAGAAGTTCGAGGTCGGGCCGACGAGGTTTAGGCCCGGGCCGATGTTGTTCATGGTCGCGAGAACGGCGGAGAAGTTCGTGGCGAAGTCGTAGTTTTCGATAGAGATAAGGAGTATCGAAGTGAAGAATATGATCATGAACGTGATGAAGAAGACGTTGATCGCGCGGACGACTTCGTGCTCGACCGGTTTGCCGTCCATCTTGACCTTGCTCACGCGCTTCGGGTGGATGTAGTTCTTGAGTTCCTTGCCGATCGTCTTGATGAGGACGACGAGACGGGTGACCTTGATGCCGCCGCCGGTGGATCCCGCGCAGGCGCCGACGAACATCAGGATGACGAGGACGACCTTACAGACGTTGGGCCACAGGTTAAAGTCCGCGGACGAAAAGCCCGTGGAGGAGATGATGGACGAGACCTGGAAGACAGTGTGCGTCATGGCCTCAAAAGGCGTCGCGAACATGGTCCTGATGTTGAAGAAGATTATGGCGATGGCGCCGACGATGATGATGAGATAATAGTGGATCTCTTCGATCGCGAAGGCTTTCTTGAACTGGCGGAACAGGAGAAGGTAGTAGATGTTGAAGTTCATTCCGAACATGATCATGAAGATCGCGACGACCCACTGGGTGTACGGGGTAAAGCTCATGAAGCTGTCGTTTCTAATTCCGAAGCCGCCGGTGCCGGCCGTACCGAACGAAGTCATCGCGCTGTCGAGGAAGCCCATTCCTCCGCACATGAGGAGGATGACCTCGATACCTGTCAGGACGAAGTAGATGATGTAGAGGATCCTTGCCGTGTGGCGGACCTTAGGAACGAACTTGCCGACGGAAGGGCCCGGGCTCTCGGCACGCATCAGGTTGATGTGGGAGCCGCCGCTTAAAGGGACTACGGCGAGAAGGAAAACGAGAACGCCCATGCCGCCGATCCAGTGGGTGAAACACCTCCAGAAAAGGTAGCAGCGCGGGAGTGATTCGACTTCGTTCAGGATGCTCGCACCGGTCGTCGTAAAGCCCGATACGGTCTCAAATAGCGCGTCGGTAAAGGACGGGATCGTTCCGGATATGCAGAACGGCAGGGCTCCGACGACACTCATGAGGAGCCAGCTCGCCGCTGTCGCGACGCAGCCTTCCTTCAGATAGAAGACCATGTCGTCGGGTTTTTTGAACGTGAGGAGAATGCTCAGGAGGAATGCTCCGAGAGCGACGAATAAAAAGATGAATGTAAGACGCTCGTGGTCGTATAGACCGATGATAAAGGGAAGGAGCATGAATGCTGCTTCTATCCTTAGGACATGTCCGAGAATGTATCTTATGATCTTCGTATTCATTTTCGAAAAGCCTCTTACTTAAGGATGTCCTTGATGTCGGTAAGGCCTTTGTGGGTCGTAACGATCATGACGGTGTCGCCCTCCTCGATGATGTCCTGTCCTGTCGGGATCTTAAGTTCTCCCTTGTGCGAGATCGACGTGATGAGAAGATTGTCCTTAAGGTTCAATTCCTTCAGGGGCTTTCCTATAATTCCCGGGATGCCGGATACCGAGAACTCGATCGCCTCGACCCTGTTGTCGAAAAGATGATAGAGCGTCTCGATGTTGCTGCCCTTGGAGGCTTTCCTTGCTCTTACATATGCGATGATCGCCTCGGAAGTGATGTACTTCGGGTAGATGACGCTGCCGAGGTTCAGGTTGTTGATGACTTCGGTAAAGCCGATACGGTTGACCTTGGTGATGACCTTGGCGCGGGAGACCTGCTTGGAATATAAGGTGAGCATGATGTTCTCCTCGTCGATACCGGTGAGAGGAACAACGGAGTCATAATCCTCGATGCCCGCTTCCTTGAGGAAGTCCTGGTTTATTCCGTCACCGTTAAGAATAACGGCCTTGGGAAGAAGGGTGGAAAGCTCCTCGCACCTTGCCCTGTCGCTCTCGATGATGGTGACGTCGATGCCGCGTCTTAAAAGCTCACCCGCGAGGTAGTAAGCGGATCTTCCGCCTCCGATGATAAGAGTGTTCTTGACGGCCTTCGTTGCAAAGCCGATCTTTGTGAGGAACTGCTTGGCGGCTTTTCTGGTCGCCGCGAAGGAGATGATATCGCCCTTCTTAAGTTCGAAATTACCGGAAGGTATGGTGATCGTATTGTCACGCTCGACTGCGCAGATGAGGATGTCGTTGGTGATGTTCATACCGAGATCCCTGATGGTCATTCCGTCAAGGACCGTGTTGTCGGAAAGCTTGATCTTGATCAGCTCCGCCTGACCGTGGGCGAAGGAATTGACTTCGAGCGCCGTAGGAAGATAGAGGATGCGGGCGGTCTGTCTCGCAGCTTCGAGATCTGGGTTGATGACGAGCGCAAGACCGAGCTTCTCTCTGAGATATGCGGATTCTTTACTGTAGTCGGGGGTACGGACTCTGGCGATGGCGGCGCATTTACCGAACTGCTTTGCGATGATGCAGCAAAGGAGATTAAGTTCATCCGAGCCTGTTACGGCGATCAGGACATCTGCGTCCTTGACGCCCGCATCGCGCTGGGCCTCGAGACTTGCCCCGTTCCCGATAACGCCCATGACATCATAAAGATTAGCCAGTTCCTGAACCTTGTTCGGATCCGTGTCAAGAATGGTGATATCGTGACCTTCGATGCTTAACTGTTCGGTCAATGTGGCTCCGACTTTGCCGCATCCGATGATGACGACCTTAAGCCCAGAAGATGATTTCATTTCCGCCTCCCGAAAACTGATACTTCATTTTTAACCATATTATCACTAAAATAAAGTAAAAAAAACGGAAAAAAGGAGTCACGCCGGTGGAGGAATATCCGTTCATCGTTGACGAGTTCAGCCTGAAGGCTTTCCTGAGGTTCGAGATCACTTATGACGAGATGACCGAGGGCCGCACGAACGTTGTTTTCGATGATTACAAGTATACGCTCGACGACATAAAGACCGCCATTGAGAACATCAAGGCAGTCCGTCTGACGCGCAAGGAGTTCTGCGAGGAGTGGTACGAGCATGTCTTCATCGGGCTCAAGGACGAGTTCGGGATAACACCGGCCGAATGGACTTCCTCAGGGTATTTCACAGTCTTCAACAAGGAAAAAGATATCATCGCCTGCGTCTTCTCGTGGTGCAAAGACGAATACGACAAATACCTGGACAAGATCGGCGACGAGGAAAAGCCCGATTATGCCGAGTGCTTAAGGACCATCAGGTACTGCAGGGACAATCTCGATCTCCCTGTCCCGAAAAGGAAGTTTACCGTGACGATGAAGCGCTTTGCCGTAAGAAATCTCGGCACGACTTCGAATATCAATTCAGCCCCTCTCGAAAGGAGGGTCCTGTTCAGGCGCTTCGTGAACGAACTCGCGAAGAACGGCGACTTCTACGGCGTTCGCGCCAAGGGATTCTCGCTGTTGTTCGGTAATGTCTGCTTCAAAAAAGACATCGCCGCGGCTAAGAGACTGTTCCTCGACATCTATGAGAAAGACGAGGACCCGAGGACCGCGAGCCTTCTGGGAGACATGTATTACGGAAGCTTCGACGGGCTGCCCGATTACCAGAAGGCGTTCCAGTATTATTCAGTCAGCGGATTTGACGGAAATCCCGATTCTCTTCTCAAGATCGCCGGAATGATGAGCACGGGGCAGGGTGTCGTCAAGAACGAGCGCGTTGCCAAGAGCATCGTGATGAACCTTTTCGACCAGACATATCAGGAATTCTGCAGGAGGAACTTCTCGGGATCCTTTGCAGAGACGTCGCTGATGCTCGCGGATTTCTGCAACAAGGGGATCGACGGCAAGCGCGACCCGAACGAGGCATTCAAGTATGTCAACATCGCGAGATATGCCATGAACAGGCGTTTTGAGGAGTACAGGTCTCCCGTTGACGAAGCGACGATGGAAGTCATCACGGCGCTCTATAAGGATCTGTCTTCCGAGATCGGGACCGATCCGACGGCATCGAGCGTCATATCGGAAGTGCCGAACCTGCTTCTTACAGCCATGACAGACAGGTATCAGGTCCATGTCGAAGTCAGGAGTGCAAAAAACGAACTTAAGATCGTCACCAGAAGGATCCGCAAGGACGGTGAGGAAAAGCCGGCGGGGATATTCCTGGATTTTCCTCTCATCGAAGTGTGCGAACTGAAGGATCAGGTCGAGGAATATCTTCCGAGAAATTCCGTGATCGTGATCAGGAACGGGAAGAGGAGTTTTGTTACTGACGAGATGATCTTCGACACGAAGGCCAAGGTCTGCGAATTCAGGCACAAGGGCCGCGAAGTTGCTAAGATAAAAGCAAATATGTATATAGCCAGGTTCAGGTAGGTGAGATATGGGAAGACCCGATAAGACCACAGTACAGACACTGATAAGAGAGCTCAAGGCCGCGGACAAAAAGCTCTCGGAGACGGCAGTCGAGATAGCGACTCACAAGAAGGACGTAAGGCTCTACTATGTCGAACTCTGCAGGAGGGGAGTGGAAAAGTCCCTCGGGGAAGTCCCGGTCGAATCGCTCAATACGGAATCCGACGGGATCAACATCACGGCGCTCAAGGGAGCGGGGATCCTGACATTAAAAGATCTTTCCGGCAAGACTTCCGACGAGCTCAAGTCTATCCAGGGGATAGGCGATGTAATGGCCCAAAAGATCGTTGATAATGCGACCGCGAGCAAGATCAAGATCGAGAAGAACTTCGTCCTGAGGATATCGGGCGACGATACGTCAGACCCGGCCGTCGAAGGATTTATCACTGAGCTTTACTACCGGATGAAGGCGGGAAACATTGGAGAAGAGGTCGAAGCTCTGAGGAACGTATCGCAATATCAGATCCTTGAGAACGCACCCAAAGCGGAAGCGATAAACGTCGCGGGGATAAAGTGGCTCTTTTATTCCGAAAAGACGAAGAAGGAAAGGCTTGACGCGTTTGAGACATTGAAGGAGCTTAAGGAATCCGGATATGTCGAGAAAACCGAAGAACTCGTAACATCATATAAAGAATCGATAAAGGACGTAAGTTCCGGAAATGCCGTCGCTTCGTTCAGGAGCAATACCGCGCCGTTCTTTGCTCTCATCGAGAGCCTTTTCGGAAAGAATGCCGTAAAGGACGAAGAGCAGGTCATGGGCCTTCCGGAGGACGTCATCAAGGCTATAGAGGATTTCCCTCTCGACACGTCCCTGATGGTCGCGACGCTCCGTCCTTACCAGGACTTCGGAACGAGATATATCCTGTGCCAGCAGAGAGTCCTTCTGGGCGACGAGATGGGTCTCGGAAAGACGATGCAGGCGATCGCCGCGATGGCGCATCTCACGGCAGGCGGACTTACGCATTTTGCCGTCGTCTGTCCGGTATCGGTCATGGTCAACTGGGGCAGGGAGATCGAGAAGCACAGTAAGCTTAAGACCATCACGGTCCACGGCGATAACAGGGATTCTCTCTTCGAGGAGTTCAAGGAAAAAGGCGGTGTCATGATCACCACTTACGAGACGATCGTAAGGCTCGACCTGGAGAGTTGCAAAAAGATCAACATGCTCACCGTGGACGAGGCTCACTACGTCAAGAACCCGTCCGCGCAGAGGACTCAGGCGTTAAGGAAGCTCGCGGCCTTAAGCGAATACTGTCTCTTCATGACGGGTACGCCTCTCGAAAACAGGGTCGACGAGATGGTATTCCTCATAAGCATGCTCCGCCAGAACCTCTCAACCGAGATCCGCGGCATGATGGACGTCTCAAAGGCGCCCGAGTTCCGCGAGAAGATATCGCCGGTATACCTAAGGCGCGTCAGGGAAGACGTATTGAAGGAACTTCCTGAAAAGCTCGAATCGGAGGAGTGGATCGATCTTACGTCCCGGGAACTCGTGCTGTACGGCAAGGCGCTCCTGTCAAAGAACGCATCCACCAAGATCAGAAAGGTCTCCTACGAAGTCGATGACATAAAAGACTCGAGCAAGATCAACAGGCTTCTCGAACTCTGCGCCGAAGCAAAAGCAGACGGAAGAAAGATCGTCGTATTCTCCTTCTTCCTCGGCATCATCGAAAAAGTAGCGCAGGCTCTGGGTGAAGACTGCTTCGGCATAATAACCGGCGCGATCCCGTCCGAAGAGCGCCAGAAGATCATCGACGATTTTGCGGGAGCGCCTGACGGAAGCGTTATCGTAAGCCAGATCATCGCGGGCGGCGTCGGACTGAACATCCAGTGCGCGAGCGTTGTCATCATCTGCGAGCCGCAGTGGAAACCGTCGACGGAAAACCAGGCGATCTCCAGATGCTACAGGATGGGCCAGTCGAGATCGGTCCTCGTATACCGTCTTCTCTCTGCCCATACGGTGGATGAGGATATCATGCAGATACTGAGGGAAAAGTCGGATGTTTTCGATAATTTCGCGGACGAGTCGCAGATAGACGAAGTCAATAAGAAGATCATGGACGAGCTGGTCGAAAAGGAAAGAGCGAGACTCGGTATCACAAAGGAAGATCTGATCGATGATGATCAAGAAGATGACGCAAAGGAAGAAATATCAAGTATAATAGACACATCAGACAATAAGGAGGGAGACTAATGGGTTTAAATTTCAGAAAGAGCATTTCTCTCGGACACGGACTGAAGCTCAACTTAAGTAAGGGCGGACCAAGCGTCAGCTTCGGTAAGAAAGGTCTTCGCCAGACGATCAGCGCGACGGGCAGGAGCACGACGACTGTAGGTATCCCGGGCACGGGTGTCTACTACTCCAAGCAGAAGAACTTAAAGAGCCTGTTCAGCGGCGGCCTCGGAGGATTGTTCGGAGGCAAGAAGAAGGCCGAGACCGAAAAGGCTTCCGGCAAGGGCAGCAAGAAGGATAAGGCCGAAGCAGAGCCGAAGAAGGAGTCCAAGGCTTCAAAGGAGCCTAAGACAAACGTCAATCTCGAAGAGAACAAGAAGAAGGTCGAGACTTATGAGGCTTATGTCGAGTCCATTAAGTCCGTTCACAAGATCTGCGACGACCGGATCGACTGGGAAGGCTTAAGTAAAGACGGACTTCCTTCCGGTATCAAGGTCGGAACAGATGCCTATAACGAGTGGAAGACACTTAACGAACTCTCCCTCAAGGTCATAGAGGGCGACGTGGACGCTTATCTCACGGTAGTCGAAGAGATGCATCCGTTCGACGATCTTCTCGTATACGGTTCCGGCTTTGAAGTAGGTACGGATAACCCGAACGAGATGTCGGTCGAGTTCAGCGTCAAGTCAGACAAGGTAGTCCCGGATTACTCATTGTCTCTCCTGTCATCCGGTGAGATCTCCGAGAAGCCTCTGTCAAAGAGCGCTTACTACGAGCTCGTCCAGGACTATGTATGCAGCACGGCGATAAGAGTCGCAAGAGATACCTTCGCACTCCTGCCGGTCAAGGTCTGCAAGGTCTATGCCGTTGATAAGGTACTGAACAGCGCAACGGGAAATGAGGAGGAACTCACGATCCTCTCGGTTGCTATCGACAGGGACAGGCTCGCCGGCATCAACATGGACAGGATCGATCCGTCAGATGCTCTGGAAGCTCTCGGCTGTAAGATGAACTTTAAGAAGACAACGGGATTCGGAGCGGTAAACAGGGTATAAAACAGACTTAAGATCTCAAAGAAACGGGTGTGACATTTACATTTGTCACATCCGTTTTACTTTTGCGCGAAAACGAATTGTGAACAAAAATGACACAATTAGATTTTTTGTGCAAATTACATAAATAATCCGAAAAATAAAAGGATTTAGCAAAAAACATACACGATTTTTGTCATCTGCTTCTGAGCACATTTATTTCCCGGGATGTCATATCGTAGCTGAAAATGCCGTCCTATATATTATAAATGCATCTACCATTCTTTTTCGATAACGCAAGAGGGTTTTGTGAAGAAGATCAAACGGAAAAAGGTAAAAACGGGCCGGTTGAGCATGATGCACAATCAATTGTGGCGAAAAAATGAAAAAACTGCATATAAAGGATTAATTTATTGTTTACATAGTGGTAACAAGATGTTAAGATAAGTTGAAAAATGTGGGTTTATGGGATAAGTCTGCATGAAAATTTGAGAATTTGGTCTGACATAGTCAACCGGATTTTAGAAACAAGAAAACAGGATAATTTGAACGGAGGAAACCAAAAATGCAAAAGTTTGTCAAGGCGTTCTCGCTTGCTGTATCCGCAGCGCTTTGTATCGGAATGTTGACCCAGTACAATCTCGAGAACACCAAAGCCGATTCATCCGCATCTGACACGGATTACGCTATCAGCATGATGGGCAGATTCGCAACATTTACGGAAGGGGATTTCGATGATCCTTGCCACTCAATGGCACCTATCGCTGTCGGCGGTAACTTCAAGTCAACATACTTCATGATGACAGACAACCAGAAGAAAGGATACTTCAGAGACTTCGGTCCTGATCTGGCCATCGGCGGAAAGATCGACAACGGCACAGGCAAACTTGATCTGATGTTCGGTTCAGAGAACGGCTATAAGGATTTCACAGTAGCCGTAAAGGAAGGCAATATCTCAGCTTCACAGTTCGGCGCTCTGTATGAGCCGAATAACTCTTCTTCCGTTCAGAAGAGAGTAAATACATATCACGATTTCGATTATCCGATCGATTTCAACAAAGCTTTCAAGGGATTCAAGGATCTCAGCAACAGCATCAATAAGTACGCTACGAGCGAGGACTCCAATGCGATCAACGTTCAGGTCGTAAACAAGACGGCAGAGCTTGTAGGTACGAGCGAATACAACGTATTCAATCTTTCATCCGGTGATTTCACCAAGGTTATCCTCTATGTTCCTGTTAACAGTCACAACATCGTAAACTTCCCCGGCAACAATACAAACAATGTTCAGGTTGAACTTAACTATATCTCCAACGTAAGAACAAATGCTGACGGATCTTATACATACGATTCTTACAGAGTATGGAACGGAGATAACTTCGGAGAGGAAACCGTTAACAGCGCTAACGGTATCTACCTCAACCAGAACCTCGTATTCAATGCCGCAACAGCTGAAAAGATCGGTGACTTCACAAACGGTTCCGTTCTTGCTCCTAATGCAAACGTAACTATCGAAGGAAACACGAACGGCGCTCTTATCTGCCACAGCTTCAAGTCAAACGGCGGAGCAGAATTCCACGGTGCTAACATGGGCGGTTCGTTCACATGGCTCAAGGAATTCGATATCGAGATCACGACAGAGATCCTCGTTCATAAGACAGCTATCGGCGGCGTTTATGCAGGCGAAGAACTTCCGGGCGCATTGCTCTACTTCTCCGGCGTAGACTTCGAAGGCAATGTTATCGATGTATCGGGTTACGAGCTCGAACTCGGAAAAGGTGCAGAGGAATACGGAAGAAGCAACGCAAAGATCGGCTGGTATTCCGGATCTGAGCCTACACTTATCAAGGGTATAAAGGACGGTATCTACACCATCCGCGAAGATGCTGCTCCTGCAGGATATAATGTTACAACGGACATCTACTTCACCGTTAAGGACGGCGTTATCTATGACGGCGCTACAGTCCTTGAGCAGAACAAGCTCTCCGACAATTATGTTAAGGTATATGACCGTGCATGGACAGTTATCAAGATCTCCAAGATCGCAGTCGGCGGTGAATATGACGGAACAGAGCTTCCTGGCGCTAAGCTTACATTGATCGCCGAGAAGATCGACAACCGCAATTCCGAATTCGCATTTGAAAAGGATATGCTCGAGACAGGTGAGGGAGCAACGTTCTACGATTGTTCCGCAAACGAGATCTCCTGGATCTCCGGCAAGACTCCTACATATATCAGCCTTCCTAACGGATCTTATCTCCTCAAGGAAGTTGCTGCTCC